>JAFPUX010000083.1 GCA_017413145.1 Kiritimatiellia bacterium
CAGGTCCGCCGGCGCGTAGTCCGGCAGCCCCGCGGCCGCGGGCGAATCCGCCGGCGCGGCGTCCGTCGTCGCCACGGCGTGTCCCGCCGCGAGCAGCTCGCGGACGAGATGCCTGCCGGCGAAGCCGGCCGCGCCTGTGACGAGGACTTTCACGGAACGGGGAACTTCGCGACGAAGTCGGCGACCTCGGCGCGGACGCGGGCCTTGACCGCGGCATCGTCCACGTTCGCGAGGACGAGCTTGATGCGGTCGGCGATGAACTTCATCTCCGGCTCCTTCATCCCGCGCGTGGTGACGGTCGCGGTGCCGATGCGGATGCCGGACGTGACGAAGGGCGAATTCTTGTCGAACGGGATCGCGTTCTTGTTGACGATGATGCCGGTTTCGTCGAGCGCGTCGGCCGCGGCCTTGCCGGTGAGGCCCTTCGCGGTGACGTCGACGAGGCAGAGGTGGTTGTCCGTGCCTCCCGAGACGAGGCGGAAGCCGTCCTCGACGAGATCGCGCGCGATCGCGGCGCAGTTCTTCACGACCTGGTGAGCCCAGTCCTTGTACTCCGGCGCCATCGCCTCCTTGAAGCAGACGGCCTTCGCGGCGATGACCTGCTCGAGCGGGCCGCCCTGCAGGCCGGGGAACACGGCGCGGTTGACGTCCTTGATGTATTTCTCCTTGCAGAGAATCAGGCCGCCGCGCGGGCCGCGGAGCGTCTTGTGGGTGGTCGTCGTTACGAAGTCTGCGTAGGGGACGGGCGACGGATGCGCGCCGCCGGCGACGAGGCCCGCGATGTGGGCCATGTCGACGAGCAGGTAGGCGCCGACTTTGTCGGCGATCGCGCGGAAGCGGGCGAAGTCGATGACGCGCGGATAGGCGCTCGCGCCGGCGAGGATGAGCTTGGGCTTCTTCTCCACGGCGAGGGCTTCGAGCGCGTCGTAGTCGAGCTTTTCCGTGGCGGGGTCCACGCCGTAGGGGACGATGTCGTAGATTTTGCCCGAGATGTTGGCGGGCGAGCCGTGCGAGAGGTGGCCGCCCTGGTCGAGCGCCATCGAGAGGATCGTGTCGCCGGGCTGCAGGACCGAGAGGTAGACCGCGAGGTTCGCGGAGGCGCCGCAGTGGGGCTGGACGTTGGCGGCCTCGGCGCCGAAAAGCGCCTTGGCGCGGTCGATCGCGAGCTGTTCGATTTCGTCGACGTGGCGGCAGCCGGAGTACCAGCGCTTGCCGGGGTAGCCCTCGGCGTACTTGTTCGTGAGGACGGAGCCCTGCGCCTCGCGGACGGCGCGGCTCGTGAGGTTCTCCGACGCGATGAGGTTGATGCAGGAGCGCTCCTGCTCCGCGTGGTCGAGGACGGCGCGCCAGACGTCGGGGTCGGCGTCCTTGAGGTGGGCGATTTCGGTCACGCGGTTGCCGAGGGCCGCGAGCTGCGCGACGCGGCGCGCGTGGCGGCCTTCGGACGGCGGCGGCGTGGAGAGGAACGCCTCGACGATGCGCGGCAGATCGGCCGCCGGCGTCTTCTTCGCCGCGAGGACGAGCACGTTGGCGCCGTTGTGGTCGCGGACCGTCGCGGCCTCGACCGCGTCGACCGCGAGCGCGGCGCGGACGTGCGGGAAGCGGTTCGCGGCGATCGTCATGCCGGCGCCGGTCGTGCAGACGAGGATGCCGAACTGCGCTTCGCCGGTCTCGACGGCGGCGGCGACCTTCTCCGCGAAGAGCGGATAGTCGCAGGATTCGGAGGAGAAACAGCCGGCGTCGGCGGTTTCGCAGTCCCCGCGCGCGGCGAGGACCTTCTTGAGGGATTCTTTGACGACGTAGCCGGCGTGGTCGGAACCGAGGGCGATTTTCATGGGAGCGGGGAACGGCGGAAAGTGGTTTGGATGGCGCGGGAGTATACGCCAAACGCCGCCCCGATGCAACGCCCCGCGCGCAGGCGGGCGCCGGCAGGGTCCGCTAGGGGGCGTCGACGCGCTGGACGCGGTCCTCTTCGTCGCGGTTCAACACCTCGACCAGCAGCGACTTGCCACGGACGAAGAGCCCGTGGACCGCACCCGCGCCTTCGGTCGCGACGACGTCGAGGACGAGGTCGATCATCGGCCGCGTGATGCGCAACCCCGGCAGCAGCACCGGGATGCCGGGCGGATACGGGACGACCATCTGCCCGCAGATCCGCCCCTCGCTTTCCGCGATCGGGACGAGTTCGCCGTCGCAGAGCGCGGCGTCGCGCGGCAGGACCGAGACCTGCTCGTCGATCGCCGCGGGGATGGTCTTGATGCGGAACTCCTCCTCGGGCCGTCCGATGCAGTCGGCGCACTGCCGGCACACGCGGTAGAGGTATTCGAAGTGCTCCTCGACGGTGCCGACGGTGACGAGGAAGAGCAGCGTCACGGGCGAGGCCTTCTCCCACTGGATGCGTGCCGCGAGGAGCGCCTTTTCGAAGCGCTCGCGCGCCTCGGCGGTGCGGAACGAGAGCACGAGCTTGAGCGGGTCGTGCAGATACCCCTGCGCCGCCCAGTCGGGGCCGGCGCCGCCGAGCTGCGGCAGGTCCGGGAAGCAGTCCTCGACGGGCTTGCCGAGCATGCCGGCGACGCGCGCCTTGAACGCGTCGACCCAGTGCAGGCGGTCCTCCAGAAGACCCATCCCCTCGAGGCGCATCTGGACACCGGCTATGTCGAGCGTGGCGAGCATCGGGTAGTGCGGCGAGGTGGAGTGCCAGTAGCGGAGGAACTCGTGCAGGTCGTGCAGGAACTTCTCCGACGAGCCGCGCCCGTGCAGCGCGAAGCGGCGGCGCAGCCAGCGGAACTGCCGCAGCGAGTCGTCCTCGAGGAGTGCGCGGAAGCGCGTCGAGACGTGGATCATCGACGCCTGCGAAAACGCCGAGAGCGCCTTGTGCGTGGACTGCACCGCGAAGTGGGCGCCGCGCAGCTCGTTCACGGCGTTGTAGCGCGCCGGCGTGCCGTCGGGAAGCTCCGTCGAGTAGAACGGGTGGAACGCGAGGTAGGGCGCCCACGCCTCGTCCGCGTAGAAGAGCACGCCGCGCTCCTCGCAGAGCCGGGAGATCTCCCACGCCGGGTAGAGAACGCCCTCGTAGGTGCAGGTCGTGAGGACGAGCATCCGCGGCGGGCCGGCGGGGCCGGCCGGGCGCGCGAGCTCCGCCTCGATGTCGGCGAGCGCGACGGGGCCCCAGATGCCGTAGCGCGGGTTGTAGCGCGCGGGCAGGTAGCGCGGGACGGCGCCCGACATCACGACGGCGTGGTGGACGGACTTGTGGCAGTTGCGGTCGAGGAGCACGACCTCGCCGGGGCGCAGCAGCGTCATCAGCATCGCCTTGTTCGACGTGCTCGTTCCGTTCGTGATGAAGCACGTCGTGGCGCTGCCGAAGATTTCGGACGCGAGGCGCTGCGCGTCGACGAGCGGCGCGTTCCCCTCGGGCGCGGAAAGGTCGCCGAGCCGCTCGACCGAGACCGAGAGGTCCGTGCGGAAGGTCATCTCGCCGAAATCGTCGTGGAAGCCGCGCAGGAAGGGCGAGTTGTCGAACGCGTTGCCGCCGTTGTGGCCGGGCGTGTGCCAGTTGGTGCCGGCGCGGTTGCAGACGTATTCGCGCAGCGCGGTCCAGAAGCGCGGCGACCAGAACGAGCGGAACGCGCGCTGGAGCTTCTCGCGGTTGCGCTCCGGGTGGCGGAAGATCTCCGCGGGGCGCGCGCTCCAGCGGCGCGTCGGCGCGGGCGGATCGGCCTCGCCGGGGCTCGTGAGGACGACCTTCGGGATCGCCGGGAAGTAGGCGAGGAACCAGCGCGCCAGCGGCATGCCGTCGAGGCGCAGCTCGTGGACGGGCGTGCGGGGCGCACCCTCCGCGGCGGCGAAGTCGTCGTCGAAGAGGAAGAGGCAGCAGTGCTTGGCGGCGTCGGAGACGAAGCGGTGCGCGCCCTGGACGTCGAAGAGCAGGCGGTCGAGCGCGGCGGGCGAGTCGGCGGTGAAGAGCTTCAGGCGCGGGAAGTCGAGCGGGCGGCCGCACGCGAACGTCTCCTTGCAGAACGCGCGGAAGGCGTCGGAGAGGCCGTATTCCATCTCGGGGAGGACGACGGCGTCGTCCGCGGCGGGTTCGTGGAGGTAGATGACGTGGAGGGGCTGGATCATCGCGTTCGCTTCCCCGGTTCGCGGGGAACGGACGGGTAGCATAGCACAACCGCCGCGGCGCGCAAGCGCGAATGTCGTCCCGGCCGGGGCGTTTCCGGCCGGACGCCGTTTTGCGTTTTTTTCGGTTGACCTGCGCCGCGGATTGTCCTATCCTTGTGCGCCATCCAAAGCAACCCGAACCGGAATCCCGCAAGGACACCCCCATGCCCAACATCAAGAGCGCCATCAAACGCGACGCCATTTCGAAGGCCCGCCGCCAACGCAATCTCGCCAACAAGAGCCGCCTCCACACGGCGCGCCGCACGTTCCTCGCCGCCGTCGAAGCCGGGGACGCGGCGAAGTCCGCCGAAGCCCTCCGCGTCTTCTCGTCCGAGATCGACAAGGCCGCCAAGAAGGGCGCCATCACGAAGAACGCCGCCGCGCGCCGCAAGTCCCGCGCCGCCGCGCTCGCCGCCAAGAAGGCCTAGGGCCTAGCGACCCGCCGGATCCGTTCCGGCGGCACCGCGGAAAAAGAACGCCCGGCCGAAGCCGGGCGTCTTCTTTTTGTCTCCGAACGTCCGCGGCGGCCCGCGGACGGCCGGGACTACCAGGCGCCGACGCAGCCGTCGACGATCGCGATCGCGAGGTCCTTCGCCGCTTCGGGCAGGCAGGACGTTTTCGCGGAAATGGAATCGGCCCCGCCGAAGAAGTTTTCGCTGCCGGTGACCGAACCCTTGATCCAGATCGCCTTCTCGGCCGGTTCGCCGGCCTGCGGCCGGGCGAGCTTGACGAAGGAAACGCGGGCGGAAATCGTCATCTTGTACTCGTTGGGGTGCTGCGTGTCGTGCTGGCTGTAGCTGACGGCCTCCTGCTTGTAGCCCGTCACGACCACGTCGAGCCGCGTCGTCGCCTCGGATTCCGGCACGATGCGGAGCGTGCCCTCGCGCTGGATTTCCTTGCGGAGGGCGCGGTCGGCCGCCAGCGCCACGCCGGGTTCGCCGGTCTCGTTGTAGACCGTGGGAACGTAGACGTCCCGCAGTTCGGGCGCGAGCGTGGTGCCGAAGCGGTAGGAGGACGCGCAGCCGGAAAGCAGCGCGGCGCAGAGCGCGGCGAGGGTGAGCCGGAAGGTCGTTTTCATGGCGGATGCGTTCTTGACGGCGCGATTCTACCTTTTTTCCGGGAGCGGGTCAACCGCGCCCCGCCGCGCCGGCGTCCGGACGCAAAAATGGGCGGGCCGCGGAAAACCGCGGCCCGCCGGGGAAACCGGAAAAGCCGGTTACTTGGATTCGACGGCGTCGTGCAGGGCGTCGAACTTGCGGGGCAGGCTCACGATCGCGCGGTAGAAGTCCAGGACGAAAACCACTCCGAGGTAGAGCACGTAGGCGGCGAGCGGGATGGCGAGCGGCGCGAGGGCCGCTTCGGACAGCGTCCCCACGCCCCGGTACCCGCTGTCGAAGAGCTGGACGACGCCCTGGACGATCAGCACGACCGTCACGACGCCGACCACGAGCGTGAGCAGCGAGATGACGAGCTTGACCGGGAACAGCACGATGCCGATCGTCTCTTCGACGACGTTGCCCGGATAGCCCTTCTTCGCGCCGACCATTTCCGGATGCGAGAAGGCGACGATCAGGATCGCCGCCACGACCGCGACGACGGCCCCGGCCTTGAGCGCTTCCTGGTTGAACTTGAACAGCAGTCCGATCGCGACGACGAACCCGCCGAGACCGAGCAGGACCTTCAGGATGTAGAGCAGCTCGGGACGCATCGCGTCCGGCTCGCGGTTCTCCAGGAACGAACGCGGCAGGGCGAGCGCCTTGGGCGCCAGGTGCATCGTGAAGAGAGCGCCGAAGAGAATGCCGAAGTTGGAGAGCACGTCCGAGAACCGCGCGTCGTAGCGGATGGCCGTGACCAGTCCGGTGGCGAACGCGAGCACGCCGGCGACGGCGACCAGAACGGGGAGGAACTTGTCGATGAAGCGGTTCGCGACGGCGAGCCATTTCTCCCAGGGATGGTTTTCGATGAGGCCGAGGACCGTTCCGAAAACGGCGTCGATCTTGCCGGTGACGGCGTCGGCGAAGCCGGCCGAGTCGCCGGTTCCGGGTTCCTGCGGGGCTCCGGCGGGCGCTTCCGTTTCGGGCGCGACGACGTCGGGTTCTGTGTTTTCGTTCATGGTGTCGTTGTTCTGTGGGAGTGTGTGCCGGCCCCGGATTGCGGTCGCCGGGACGTCGCGGTCGTGCGGTGTCGGAGTTGAAGTCTATCACACTCCGTCGGAGAACTCAACTCCGGTCGCGCTTGCGCGCGCGGGGAAAGATATGGTAGAATGCCCGGCCATCCAACCCCCTTTCCCCGCCATGTTCACGCTCCTCGGCACCGCCGCCCATCCCCCGTTCCGCCACGCCCAGCTCGAAGAGGCCCTCGCCAAGGCCCTCGGCGCGCCCGTGAAGCTCTCCGCGGAGTTCGTCTACCTGCTCGACGCGCCCGCCGGGCTTGGCGACGAGCAGATCGTCCGCGCGTCCGAGCTGCTCGGCGCCGTCGGCCGCGCCGAGCCGAAGGAGCGGGGCTTCGTCTTCGTCTCCCCGCGCAAGGGCACGATCTCGCCGTGGAGCTCCAAGGCGAGCGACATCTTCCGCTCCTGCGGCCTCGGGCAGTGGGTGCGCCGCGTCGAGCGCGCGGTCCGCGTGTCCGTGGAGAAGGACGGCAGGCCCCTCGCCCCCGACGCCCTCGCGCCGGCGTTCCCGCTCCTGCACGACCGCATGACGGAGGGCGTCTACGACGACCTCTCGGACCTCTTCGCCGCGAGCGAGCCGAAGCCGGGCCGCGTCTTCGACGTGCTCGCGGAGGGCCGCGCCGCGATCGAGCGCGCGAACGTCGAGCTCGGCCTCGCGCTCTACCCGGACGAGATCGACTACCTGGCGGACTGCTACGCGAAGGCCGGCAAGAACCCGACCGACACGGAGATCGTGATGTTCGGCCAGGTCAACTCCGAGCACTGCCGCCACAAGATCTTCAACGCGTCCTGGACGCTCGACGGCACGCCGCAGGAGCTCTCGCTCTTCAAGATGATCCGCGGCACGCACGCGGCGCACCCGCAGGGCACGCTCCTGGCCTACTCGGACAATTCGTCCGTGATCGAGGGCTTCCGCTCCGACGCGTTCGTCTGCGACCCCGCCACGAAGCGCTACGTCTGGCAGCCCGACCAGGTCGACATCCTGATGAAGGTCGAGACGCACAACCACCCGACCGCCATCTCGCCCTTCCCGGGCGCGGCGACGGGCGTCGGCGGCGAGATCCGCGACGAGGCGGCGACGGGCGTCGGCTCGCGCTCGAAGTGCGGCATCTGCGGCTTCATGGTCTCGCACCTGCGCATCCCCGGCTACCCGCTGCCGTGGGAGAAGGAGACGAGCGCCCCCTCGCGCCTCGCCTCGCCGCTCGCGATCATGACCGAGGGCCCGATCGGCGGCGCCGCGTTCGGCAACGAGTTCGGCCGCCCGCAGCTCTGCGGCTTCTTCCGCACGTTCGAGGCGGAGGCGGACGGCCGCTCCTGGGGCTACGACAAGCCGATCATGCTCGCCGGCGGCATGGGCAACATCCGCCGCTCGATGGTGCTCAAGAAGGACATCCCCGTCGGCTCGCTCATCGTGCAGATCGGCGGCCCCGCGATGCGCATCGGCCTCGGCGGCGGCGCCGCCAGCTCGCTCGTTCTCGGCTCGAACGACGCGGAGCTGGACTTCAACTCCGTCCAGCGCGGCAACGCCGAGATGCAGCGCCGCTGCCAGGAGGTGGTCGACGCGTGCGTCGCGCTCGGCCCGGAGAAGAACCCGATCCTCTCGATCCACGACCTCGGCGCGGGCGGCCTCTCGAACGGCTGCCCGGAGCTCGTCGAGAAGACGGGCGGCCGCTTCGAACTGCGCGCGGTGCACAACGAGGAACCCTCGATGTCGCCGATGGAGATCTGGTGTTGCGAGGCGCAGGAGCGCTACGTGCTCGCGCTCAAGCCCGAGGCGAAGGAGTTCTTCGAGACGCTCTGCGCGCGCGAGCGCTGCCCCGTCGCGTTCATCGGCGAAGCGACCGGCGACCACCGGCTCGTGCTCGCGGACTCGCACTTCGGCGACAAGCCGATCGACATGGACGTGGGCGTCCTGCTCGGCAAGCCCCCGCGCATGCACCGCGACGTGAAACGCCGCAAGGTCTCGCTCCCGCCCGTCGCCTTCGCGTCGGCGGCCGTCCGCGCCGCGCCGCTGGACCTGGCCGGCGGCGCCGCCGGCCAAAGTTCGCAAGTCCCGGAACCCCCGGCCGAAAGCCCGAAGGTCGAAGAGCCGAAGGCCGCGCCCGTTGCCCCCGCCGCGCCGACAGATCCGTTGCTCGCGGAGTTCGAAGCGCTCCAAGCGAAACGCGAAGGCTCGACCACGCAAGAGCCCGCGGATAAATCCGTTCCGGAATCGAAAACCTCCCTTCCCGACGGCGCACAAAGTGCGCCGCCCAACGGGGGGCAAGGCGCGCCGTCGGATGGCAAGCGCAGCGAGCCTCCGAACGGCGCGCCCAGCGCTCCTTGCGAACCTCCGCCGGTCGCGCCGACCGCCGAGGAGGCGCTGTTGCGCGTGCTCTCGCATCCGACGGTCGCGGACAAGACGTTCCTCATCACGATCGCGGACCGCACGGTGACCGCGACGGTCCACCGCGACCAGATGTGCGGCCCGTACCAGCTGCCCGTCGCGGACAACGCGGTCGTCCTCACGGGCTACCACGGGAACGACGGCGCCGCGATGGCGTGCGGCGAACGCGCGCCGGTCGCCGTCGTGGACGGCCCGGCGTCCGGCCGCCTCGCGGTCGCCGAGGCCGTGCTCAACCTCGCCTCGGCGGGCGTTCCCGAGATCGGGCGGATCAAGCTTTCCGCCAACTGGATGGCCGCGTGCGGCGAGCCCGGCCAGGACGCCGAGCTCTACGACACCGTCCGCGCCGTCGCGACGGAGTTCTGCCCCGCCGCCGGCCTCTCGATCCCCGTCGGCAAGGACTCCTGCTCGATGTCGACGGTCTGGAACGACGGAACCGAACACCGGCAACTTTCCCCGCTTTCGCTCGTCGTTTCCGCGTTCGGCCCGGTGCCGGACGTGCGGATCGGCGTCACGCCGGACCTGAAGAAGTGCGACGCGGACTCCTCGCTGCTGCTCGTCGACTTCTCGGGCGGGAAGCGCCGCCTCGGCGCGTCGATCCTCGCGCAATGCTGGAACCTCGTCGGCGGCGACGTGCCGGACTTCGAGGATCCGGCGAAGCTCGTCGCGTTCTACGGCGCGTTCCAGAAGCTCCTCGCGGACGGCCGCATCCTCGCGGCGCACGACCGCTCGGACGGCGGGCTCGCCGCCGCCGCCGCCGAAATGGCGATCGCGGGCGGCCTCGGCGCGCGCCTCGAGTTCCCCGAGGCCGGCACGCGGCAGGACGAGCTCGCCGCGCTCTTCAGCGAGGAGCCCGGCATGCTGCTGCAGGTCGCGGACCCGGACCTGCCCGCCGTCCTCGGCGCGTTCGCCGGGACGGACCTCCCGGTGACGCGCCTCGGGCCCGTCACGCCCGACGCGAAGTTCCTCACCGCGACGTTCGGCGGCGTCCCGCGGCTCGACATGCCGCTTTCGCGCATCCGCGCCGCGTGGAGCGAGAACTCGGTCCGCATGCGCGCCCTGCGCGACAACCCCGCCTGCGCGGACGCCGAGCGCGCCGTCGCGGCGGACGACAAGGACCCCGGCCTGCACTTCGCGCCGACCTACGACCCGGAGGACGTCCCGAACGTCGGCCATCCGGACGTCCGCCCGCGCATGGCGATCCTGCGCGAGGAGGGCGTGAACGGCCACGTCGAAATGGCCGCGGCGTTCGTCGCGGCGGGCTTCGAGGCGGTGGACGTGCACACGACCGACCTGCTGGAGGGGCGCGCGGACCTGAAGGACTTCCACGGGCTCGTCGCGTGCGGCGGCTTCAGCTACGGCGACGTGCTCGGCGCCGGCTCGGGCTGGGCCAACACGATCCTCTACAACGACAGGCTGCGCGACATGTTCCAGGCGTTCTTCGAGCGCCCGCGGACGTTCACGCTCGGCGTGTGCAACGGCTGCCAGATGGTGTCGCAGCTCAAGGACATCATCCCCGGCGCGGCCGACTGGCCGCGGCTCATCCACAACCGCTCGATGCAGTTCGAGGCGCGCTACGCGACCGTCGAAGTGCTCAAGTCGCCGTCCGTGCTGCTGCGCGGCATGGAAGGTTCGCGCCTGCCGATCGCCGTCGCGCACGGCGAGGGCTTCGCGCGCTTCGAGACGCCGGAATCGCGCCAGCGCCTGCTGATGGCGTCGCGCGCGAGCCTGCGCTACGTGGACAACTTCGGCGCCGCGACCGAGCGCTACCCGTTCAACCCGAACGGCAGCGAGGGCGGCCTCACGGGCTTCACGACGCCCGACGGCCGCGCGACGATCATGATGCCGCACCCGGAGCGCGGCTTCCGCGCGGTGCAGCTCTCGTACCGCCCCGCGGGCTTCTGCGACGGCGAGGCCGGCCCCTGGCTGCGCCTCTTCCGCAACGCCCGAGCCTTCGTGGACTGAGCCGCCCCCCCGCCCGGCCGCCGGACCGGCCGGCACGCAACGCCCTTCCGACAACAAACTGGACCCCGCCGCCATGCTGAACTGGTACCACTGGATCATCGTCGTCGTCCCGATCGCCTACGTCCTCTACATGGCGGTCTACTCGCACCGCTACGCCAAGAGCGTCGCCGACTACCTCGTCGCGGGCCGCGTCGCCGGCCGCTACGTGCTGAGCACCTCCGGCATGATGGACGGACTCGCCGTCCTCTACCTCGTGAGCGGCGCCGAGGCGAACTACCAGACCGGCTGGGCGATGGGCTTCTGGAACAACATCCTGATGCCGCTCGGGCTCTTCCTCGGGCTCTTCGGCTACGTGACGGTCCGCTTCCGGCGGACGCGCGCGATGTCGGGCGGCCAGTACCTGGAGATGCGCTACAGCCGCCGCTTCCGCATCTTCGCGACGTGCGTCCGCGTCTTCGGCGAGATGCTCACCAACTGCATCGGCCCGGCGGTCTCGGCGCGCTTCTTCATCTACCTGCTGGGCATCCCGCACCGCACGCACCTGTTCGGGATGGCGATCCCGACCTACCCGCTCTTCCTCGCGATCTGCATCGCGATGGCGCTCGTCATCATCCTCTCCGGCGGCCGCATCGCGCTCGTCATCGCCGACGCGATCCAGGGCATCATCTCCTACCCGGTCTTCGTCATCCTCGTCGTGTTCGTCTTCGTCGAGTTCTCGTGGTCGGGCCAGGTGATGGCCGTCGCGGCGGACCGCATCCCGGGCGAGAGCTTCCTGAACCCCTACGACCTGATGTCCCTGCGCGACTTCAACATGTTCGCGCTCGTCGCGTCGGTCGTCGGGCGCTTCTTCCGCGGCTACTCGTGGATCGGCAACGACCACAGCGGCATGGGCAAGACGCCGCACGAGCAGAAGATGGCCGGCATCCTCGGCAACTGGCGCGGCGGCCTCTCGGCCGTCATGGTCACGATGCTCGTCCTCACGATGGTCACGATGATGAACCACGCGGACTACGCGGACAAGGCGCACGAGACGCGCCAGGAGCTCGCCACCCGCGTGGCCGACGAGATCGCCGGCGAGGACGGCTCCCCGCTCGCGGCGGCCGTCGCGGAGCGCGTCAAGGCGATCCCGCCGTCCGTCCACCGCATCGGCGTCGACCCGCCGCTCGCGCGCCACGACAACCTCGACACCGCCTACCAGTCGCAGATCCGCGACACGATCCTCGAGCACGCCGGGGAGCTCGGCGGCGAGGGCGCGGCGAACCAGAAGTTCCAGAACTTCCGCTCGATGTACAACCAGATGATGCTCCCCGTGACGCTCCGGCGCTTCTTCCCGCCCGTGCTGCTCGCGCTCTGCTTCATGCTGATGGTGCTCATGATGGTGTCGACGGACGACTCCCGCATCTTCAACAGCGCCTCCGCGCTCGTGCAGGACCTCGTGCTGCCGTTCCTGAAGAAGCCGCCGTCGCCCCGCGCCCACCTGCTGCTCCTCAAGGGCTTCTGCGTGCTCGTCTGCGGCATCTTCTTCACGGGGGCGCTGTTCCTCTCGCAGATGGACTTCATCAGCATGTTCCTCACGATCTCCACGTCGATCTGGGAGGTCGGCGGCGGCGTGGTCGTGGTCCTCGGCCTCTACTGGCGCCGCGGAACGACGGCCGGCGCCTACGCCTCGATCTTCGCGGGCGGCGGCACCGCGCTCACGGGCATCGTGCTGCAGCGCACCTGGGCCAAGTCCATCGTCCCGATGCTCGACGCGCACGGCTGGACGGACGGCGTCTTCGACTTCTTCACGGCCGTCTCGAAGCCGCTCTACCCGCTCATCGACTGGTCGTGCGGCCTGCACGGCGGCCGGCGCACGCTCGAGGAGGCGATGCAGTTCTTCCACGAGAAGTTCCCCGTGAACTCGATCGAGATCTCGTTCATCGCGATGATCCTCGCGCTCGCGGCCTACGTCTCCGTCTCGCTCCTCACCTGCCGCGAGCCCTACGACTTGGACAAGCTCCTGCACCGCGGCAAGTGGGCGGTGGGCGACGACGCCGCGATCGTCAACGCGAAACCGCGGCCGCTCTGGAAGCGCATCTTCGAGTCGTTCGTCAACATCACGCCGGAGTACACGCTCGGCGACAAGATCATCGCCTGGTCGGTCTTCGTCTACTCGATCCTCTACAAATTCTTCCTCGCGTTCGTCGGCGTGGCGATCTGGAACGCCTTCTCGCCGTGGAAGGCCGAGTGGTGGGGGACGTACTTCCTGGTCACGACGCTGCTCATCCCGTCGATCAACGGCGGCATCACGACCGTGTGGTTCATGTGGGGCGGCATCAAGGACATCCGCGCGCTCCTGCGCGACCTCGCCGCCCGCGAACGCGACGCGCTGGACAACGGCATGGTCGGCGAGAACCACCTCTCCCTCGCCGACCAGGCGGTTTTCGCCGCCAGGTCGGAGAGGGAGAACGGCACCAAGCCAGATTCCTCCCTCGCCGACCAGGCGGTTTTCGCCGCGCGGGAACGTCCGGAGAAGAAGGAGTAGCGATGGCCGGCGCGGGCCCGCTCTTCCTCGGCGTCGACGGCGGCGGCACGAAAACCGACGTCCTCCTCGCTGGCGCGGACGGCGTGCCCGTCCGCCGCCTGCGCCTCGGCGGCGGCAACGTCTCCTCGCTCGGCGAGGAGCGCGCGACGGAGTTCTTCGCCGCCGCCATCCTCGAGGCCTCCGCGGGGCTGCCGCCGCCCGCCGGCGCGTTCTTCGGCCTGGCCGGCGCGATCGCCGACGGCATC
>JAFPUX010000084.1 GCA_017413145.1 Kiritimatiellia bacterium
GGGCAAGATGACGGACCTGCTGGCCCGCGAATCGGACATCGTCGTCCGCTTCCAGGGCGGCGCCAACGCGGGCCACACGATCATCAACGACAAGGGCCGCTTCGCGCTGCACCTGCTGCCGTCCGGCTGCTTCAACCCCGCGGTTCTCAACGTCATCGGCCCCGGCGTCGCGCTCAACGTCCGCGCGTTCGCGAAGGAGGTCGCGGACCTGGAGGCCGCCGGCATCGAGCCTCGCCTCGCCGTCTCCTACCGCGCGCAGGTCCTGCTCGACGTCCACAAGGAGCTCGACGCGCTCGAGGAGATCCGCCTCGGCAAGGCGTCGTTCGGATCGACGCGCAGCGGCATCGCGCCGTTCTACGCGGACAAGTATTCCAAGATCGGCTTCCAGGTCTGCGAGCTCTTCCACCTCGACAAGATGGAAGAACGCATCCGGCTTTTCTGCGACCGCAAGAACCCGCTCCTCACGGGCGTCTACGGCAAGCCCGCGCTCGACCCCGCCGCGGTGAAGGCGGAGCTCGCGGAGCTGGCGGAGCTCGTCCGCCCCTACGCGACGGACACGAACAAGCTCCTGCACGACGCGATCCGCGACGGCAAGCGCATCCTCCTCGAAGGCCAGCTCGGCACCCTGAAGGACCCCGACCACGGCATCTACCCGATGGTCACGAGCTCCTCGCCGCTCGCCGGCTACGCGTCGATCGGCGCGGGCATCCCGCCCTATGCGATCACGGACGTCATCACCGTCGTGAAGGCCTACTCCAGCGCCGTCGGCGCGGGGCCGTTCGTGTCCGAGATCTTCGGCGACGAAGCCGAGGAGCTGCGCCGCCGCGGCGGCGACCGCGGCGAATACGGCGCCACGACCGGGCGCCCGCGCCGCGTGGGCTGGTTCGACCTGCCCGCGACGCGCTACGGCTGCGAGATGCAGGGCGCGACCGAAGTCGCGCTCACGCTCGTGGACGCGCTCGGCTACCTCGACGAAGTGCCGGTGTGCGTCGCCTACGAGATCGAAGGCAAGCGCGTCGACACCTTCCCGCCCACGCCGTGGCTGTGGGATGCCAAGCCGATCGTCGAGAAACTTCCCGGCTGGAAGTGCGACATCCGCGGCGCGCGCGACTGGGACGCCCTCCCGGCGGCCGCGCGCGACTACGTGCTCTGGATCGAGAAGAACCTCGGCGTGCCCGTGACGTTCTTCTCGACCGGCCCCGGCCGCGACGACGTCATCCGCCGCGGCAAGCGCGCGCGGGGCTAGTCCCCGAGCGACTTCTTCCGCGCGAATTCCGCGACCGCGTCGCCGTCGAGCGCCGCGCCGCCGAGGAGCATCGCCTCGCCGATCTGCCCGCCGAACCAGCCGCCCGGCGCGATCTCCGCGTTTTTGCCGCGGCCGGCCGCGCCGGCGCCGAGCTGCAGCATCGTCGCGTTCGCGAGCTTCCCGCCGCCGCAGGACCAGTCGAGCGCCGGCTCGGGCGCCGGGCCGCGCGCACCGTCCGCGACGACGAACGCCTGGAAGAAGTCCCGCTCGCCGCCCAGCGGCCCCGGGCCGCGGCGGTGCGTAAGCGCGACGAGATGCCACTTGCCCGGCTCGAAGCGGACGGGCTTCCCGGCGCCCGTGAAGCGGTGCGACGAGCCGTCCTGGGCGCCGACGTGCGGCGCGCCCTTCGAGTCGAACCAGAACCGCCAGGCGACCGTCCCGCGGCGCGGCTCCGGGTCGGAGGACGCGAGCACGCACGCCTGCTTGGACGACAGGCGCGGGTTGCGGACCCAGACGAGCAGCGTCCACTCCCCGCGGAACGCGTGCGGCGGCAACGGCATCGACGAGACCAGGCTCCCCTCCGTCGAGAACCCCTCGAACGCCTTGCCCGAGCCGCGGCCCTGGACGCCGCCGCGGACGCGTTCCGCCGAGCGCCCGTGGCAGCCGCGGCCGGAGAGGTCCTTCGCCTGCGGCGACTTCCCGTCGCCGGAGAAGCTCCAGTGCAGGAGCGTCTCCCGTTTGCCGGCGGCCGCCTTCTTCTCTGCCGGGGCCGCCGCGCCGCCGCCCGCGAGGAACGCCGCACGGCACGCCGCGAGCTCGTCGTCCGTGAACGCGCGCGGCCACAGCGACACGTCGTCCACGGCGCCGCCGTTCTCATAGCACATCA
>JAFPUX010000085.1 GCA_017413145.1 Kiritimatiellia bacterium
CGACGACCCCGCCGCGCGCGCCCTCTTCCGCCGCATGGCGCTCGAATCGCTCCGGCTCGCCCCCGGCGACGCGGCCGCCGCCCTTTTCCTCGCCCTCGCGACCGACGACGCGGAAACCCCGGAAAAGGACGGCGACGCGCCGCCGCCGTCCCTCGCGGACACCATCGCCAAGATCGACGCCTTCGCGGCGCGCCCCGAGGCCGCCGGCCTCGGCTACTCCTTCGCCCTCGCACGCGCGATCGCCGCGCAGTCCCGGAAGACCGGCGCGGACCCCGCGGCCGCGACGAACGCGCTCGCCGAGGCCGAGGCCCTCTGGGCCGCGGAACGCCCGGGCGAACCGCTCCCCGCCGAACACGCCGCGTTCCGGCTCGAACTCTACCTCGACCTCGGCCTCGGCGCCGAAGCGCTCGAAGGCGCGCTCCGCGACCTGCCCGACGACCTGCGCGGCCTCGACCCGGCGTTCGCGAACAACCTCGCCTACACGCTCGCCTGCGAAGGCGGCGACCTGGACCTGGCGATGCGGCTGGCGGACCGCTCGCTCGCGCTCGAACCGGACAGCCCCGAGGCGCTCGACACGCTCGGCTGGATCTTCCACCTGCGCGGCGACGACGAGGAGGCTCTCGAAATGCTCCTGCGCTCGATGAAGCGGCTCGACGCCGCGGACCGCGAAAGCGCCGAAGTGTTCGACCACGCCGGCGACGTCCTCGACGCGCTCGGCCGCGGCTCGGAGGCCCTCGCCGCCTGGGCGCAGGCCCTCCGCCTCGAACCCACCGACGCGCGCCGCGAGAAAGTCCGCTCCCGCGGCCTCGACCCTGCGGCCTTCGGCCGAGTGACGAGTGACGAGTGACGAGTTTTCGGTTCGACTTTCCTCTCCTTCAACTTCTTCAACCATTTCAACCTCTTCAACCCCTTGATGCCGACCGTCCACCAGCTCCTCGCCGGCTGCCGCCGCGGCGACGCGATCGGCTCCGAAGCCGACGCGATCGCGGCGCTGTGCGAGGCGCACGGCGTCCCCGCGCGCCTGTGGTGCCCGCGCGAGAACACCGCGCCCGAGGAGCTCGGCCGCTGCGGCGACGTGCGCGCGCTGCCCGCCGCGGTCCGTCCGGACGACGTCGCGCTGCTCCACCTCTCGATCGGAAGCCCCGCCAACGAGGTCTTCCGCGCCCTGCCCTGCCGCCGCGTCGTCCTCTACCACAACGTGACGCCCCCGCGCTTCTACGCGCGGACGAACCCCGCCACGGCGGAGGTCCTCGAGGAGGGACTGCGCCAGGTCCGCGCCCTCGCGGGCTCGGCCCACGCCAACTGGGCGGTGAGCCGCTTCAACGCGGACGAACTGCTCGGGCTCGGCTGGAAGGACGTCCGCGTCTTCCCGCTGCTCGTGCCGGAGGGCTTCGCGCGCGGCGCGGTCGATCCCGGCGTCCGCGCGCGCCTCTCCGATCCGCCGGCGGACAACCTGCTCTTCGTCGGCCGCCTCGCGCCGAACAAGCGCCACGACCGCCTGCTGCGGATTTTCCGCGCCTACCAGCGCGCGAACCCCGCGAGCCGCCTCGTGCTCGCCGGCCGCACCGCCGGCGCGGAGTCCTACCTCGCGCTGCTGCTCGGCATGGCGCGCGCGCTCGAACTGCGGAACGTCTGGTTCACGGACTACCTCCGCGAAGACGAACTCGCGGCCTGCTACGCGACCGCCTCCGCGTTCCTCTGCGCGAGCGACCACGAGGGGTTCTGCGCGCCGCTGCTGGAAGCGATGTCGTGGCGCGTCCCCGTCTTCGCCGCCGCCGCGGGGGCCGTCCCCGAGACGCTCGACGGCGCGGGCGTCCTCTTCGCGCCGGACGCCCCGCCCGAAGCCGTCGCGGAAACGATCGCGCGCGTCCTGCGCGATCCCGCGCTCAAAACGGCGGTCCTGGAGAAGCAGGACGGGCGTCTCGCCCGCTTCCACGCCCGCGACGCGTGGGCCGAACTCGAGGAAGTCCTCTTCGGATGAGCGCCGTCGTCCACCAGCTCGTCGCCGGCTTCCGCCGCGGCGACGCGATCAGCGACGAAGCGGAGCGCATCGCCGCCCTCTGCGCCGCGCACGGCGTCGAGTCGCGCCTCTGGTGCCCCCGCCACGCCGTGGCGGCCTCCGACCGGAGCCGCACGCGCGACGTCGAGGGGCTCCCGGCCGCCGTCCGCCCGGACGACGTCGCCCTGCTGCACCTTTCGATCGGCAGCCGCTCGAACGAGATCTTCGCCGCCCTCCCCTGCCGGCGCGCCGTCCTCTACCACAACGTCACCCCGCCCCGCTTCTACGAGCGCCTGGACCCCGCCACGGCGGGCGTTCTGGAACGCGGCCTCGCGGCGGTGCGCCGCCTCTCCTCCTGCGGCGCGGACGCGTGGGCCGACAGCGCGTTCAACGCGTCCGAGCTGCGCGCGATGGGCTGGCGCGACCCGAAAGTCCTCCCGCTGATCGTCGACGACCGCTTCGGCGAAGGCGCCGTCGACCCCGCGATGCGCGCGAAGCTCTCCGACCCGCCGCGGACCAACCTGCTTTTCGTCGGCCGCCTCGCGCCGAACAAGCGCCACGACCGCCTGCTCAAGGTCGCGCGCGCCTACCGCCGCCTGGTCGACCCGGACGCGCGGCTCGTCGTCGCCGGCGGCGACGACGGCCGCGCCGTCTACCGCACGATCCTGCGCGGCACCGCCAACACGCTCATGCTCGGCGACGGCGTCCTCTTCGCCGGCTTCCTCGAGCCGGCCGAACTCGCGGCCTGCTACGCGACGGCGTCCGCGTTCGTCTGCCTGAGCGACCACGAAGGCTTCTGCGCGCCGCTGCTCGAGGCGATGGCGTGGCGCGTTCCCGTCTTCGCCGCCGCCGCGGGCGCCGTTCCCGAAACGCTCGACGGCGCGGGCGTGCTCTTCGACCGCTCCGCGGACGAAGCGACGATCGCCGAGACGGTCGGCCGCGTCCTGCGCGACCCCGCGCTCAAGGAAGCCGTCCTGCGAAAACAGGACGCGCGCCTCGCCCGTTTCCGCGCCCGCGACCCGTGGGCCGAGCTCAAAACCGTCTTCGGCCTCGCCTGACGCGCCGACTTCCAACTTTCGTCTTCCGCCTCCGATGCTCGTCCGCATTCCTTCCGGCGCCTCCTTCTGCGAGGCCGACGTCCCCGAAAAGAACCTCATCGGCGTCTTCTCTCCGTCGCTCCCGCCGCCTGCGCCCGACCCGCTCGTCGAAACGGACCGCGCGCTCGACGCGCCCTTCGGCTCGCCGCGCCTCGAAGAGCTCGCCGCCCGCGCGAAGACGGCGACGATCCTGTGCAGCGACCACACGCGCCCCGTCCCGAGCCGCGTGCTCGTCCCCGCGCTGCTGCGCCGCCTGCGCCTCGGCAACCCGGACATCCGCGTGACGCTTCTCGTCGGCACCGGCTGCCACCGCGCCAGCACGCCGGACGAGCTCAAGGCGAAGTTCGGCCCGGACGTCGTCCTGCGCGAGCGCATCGTCATGCACGACGCGCGCGACGACGCGGCGATGGCCGACCTCGGGCGCCTGCCCGGCGGCGGCGCGCTCAAGGTGAACCGCCTCGCGGTCGAAACGGACCTGCTGCTCGCGGAGGGCTTCGTCGAGCCGCACTTCTTCGCGGGTTTCTCGGGCGGTCGCAAGAGCGTGCTGCCGGGCGTCGCCTCCCGCACGACGGTCCTCGCGAACCACTGCGGCGCGTTCATCGCCGACCCGCGCGCGCGGCTCGGCGTGCTGGAGGGCAACCCCGTCCACCGCGACATGGTCGCCGCCGCGCGCGCCGCGCGCCTCGCGTTCGTCCTCAACGTCGCGATCGACCCGCGCAAGCGCATCGTCCGCGCGTTCGCGGGCGGCTTCGAGGCCGCCCACGCCGAGGCCGTCGCGTTCCTGCGCAGGCACGTCGGCGTGCACGTCCCCGAACCCGCCGACGTGTGCGTCACCGGCAACGGCGGCGCCCCGCTCGACCAGAACGTCTACCAGTGCGTCAAGTGCATGGCCGCCGCCGAGCCCGTCACGCGCGAGGGCGGCTGCATCGTCGTCTGCGCCGAGTGCGCGGACGGCCACGGCGGCGAATCGTTCTTCCGCATGCTGCGCGACATCGATCCGGCGGAGATGCTCGCGCGCTTCGCGGCCGTGCCGGCCGACGAAACCGAGCCCGACCAGTGGCAGGCGCAGATCCTCGCGCGCATCGCGCTTTCGCGCAGCGTCGTCTTCGTTTCGCCCGAGAAGAACCACGAAATGCTCCGCGCGATGCGCTTCCGCGCCGCCGCGACGCTGGACGAAGGCCTCACCCTCGCCCGCTCGCTCTGCGGCCGCGGCGCCGCCGCGCGCGTCGCCGTCC
>JAFPUX010000086.1 GCA_017413145.1 Kiritimatiellia bacterium
CCGCGCCCGCGCCGCCGAACTCGCCGGCTGGCTCCGCGCCGCCGCGCTCCTCGACGCCGACGACCGGCCCCTCTTCCACCCCGGCCTCGACGCCGTCCCGCCCGTCCCGGAACTGCTCCGCGCCCTCGCCGCCCCCTTCGCCTTCGACGACGAGGAAGCAGACAGGGAAGGCTCCGAGGACCCCTTCGTCCGCTACGACCTCGGCCCCGTCGAGATCACCTACCGCTCCGGCGGCGACGAAGACGACGAGACGACAAGGCAACAAGAAAAATGAACGCGAGACCTGACTCCATCGAGCGGCGAAGCCGCGACACCCGCCCCCCGCCGGCGGGGCGGGGTGTCCCCCCCGCCACGCCGTGCAAGGCCGCCCTCCTCGCCGTCCTGATGGCCGGGCTCTGCCCCGGCCAGCTCCGCGCCGACGGCTTCTTCGATCCGCCGCCGCCCTCCGCCGAGCGCCTCGCCGCGCTCGACGCGCTCTGCGAACGCCTCGAGGCGCTCGGCATGCCCGCCGTCCCGCCCGACGCGCAGTGGACCTTCCTCCACACCGGCGGCTCGTGGGTCGGCGACGACGACCGATCCGACAAGCCGTCCCTCGCCTCCCGCGTTCCCTACTTCGGCGAACCGCCGGAGCTCGACATGGACGGCAACGCCTGGCTCTGGAAGCCCTCGCCGTCCGAACCGGCGCGCATCCTCCTGGTCTTCGGCGACCTGTTCGTCGCCGGCCCGGACGGGAAGGAGGAGCATTTCCTCGACTCGCCGAGCGCGCGCCTGCGCCTTGCCACGACGGGCCTCCACGCCGCTCTGGCCCTCCCCGGCGGCCCGCCGCCCGACGCCATCCTCGGCCCCGCCGTCCTCTTCTGCGCGCAGCTGCACCGCCACGGCGACTCCGCGCGCGCGGCCGCGCTGCTCGCCCTTCTGGAGGAGCGCGGCCGCCTCGGCGAAGCCACGGCCGGCGCCGAGGCGGCGATCGGCTGCGCGAAGTTCGCCCGGATCCGGAGATCCTTCTCCGGTCCGGACCGTCTGCGCGAGGACCGCCTGCGCGAATTCGCCGACGCGCTCGCGGAGAACCTCGCGCGCTTCCCCGGCGCCTTCTCGACCGCCGTCCCCGGCGGCTTCCCCGATCCGCGCCCCGCCCTGCTCGACGGCGCGCGCGGCCGCCTCGACGGCGCGGACGGGCCCGTCCCCGGCGTCCCGGACGACCTGCAGGGTCTCGCCCGCGCGCTCGACCGCGCCTCGGAGCACGACGGCGACCGCGCCGCCCTCGGCCCCGCGGGCGAAAAGCTCGCCGCCGGAGCCTTCCTCGACATCCCGTGGCTCTTCCCCGAGGCCTGGACCAACGCCCTGCCCGTCCCCTCCAACGCCGTCTGGCGCATCCGCGCCCTCGGCCCGCGCGCGCTCGACCTGCTGCTCCCGCTGCTCGAGGACCCGACGTTCGTCGAGGGCGACTGGCGGGACCGGGGACGGGTCGGGTCGAAGATCTGCAACTCGCGGGCCGACGCGGCCGCCGTCCTCCTGTACGACCTGCTGCCGCACGGTTCGGCCCGCTTCCTGCCGGACGAGGAGCGCGAGGCCTTCTTCCGCGACCGGGTCCGCGACGCGGACGACGAGGACCGCCTCCTGCTCTACCTCTCGCAGAACGCCGACCACTCCCCGTGGCACACGCTCGCGGGCCGCGACGGGCTCCTCCTCGCCTGGTTCGCCGAACGCGCCGCCGCCGGTCCCCTCCGAAAGGTCGAGGACCGCCTCGAATCGATCGTCCGCGACATCCCGATCCGCCACAGCATATACGGGGAGCCCGCCGCGCCGCGCGCCCTCCTCCTCGCCGGCTTCTACGCCGCCGTCCGCGGCGAGGCCGCCGCCCCCTTCCGCGACCGCATCCTCGCCGCCCTCCGCGGCCACGCCGCCTCGTGGGATCCGCCCGCCGCGGCCGTCGCCGAGCGCGACATCCTCGGCCGTCCCTGCCCCGGCCGGTTCGTCCGGGAGCGATACCAGGACCCCGACCTCGCCCGCCGGCGCGCCCGCGACTGGTACGCGC
>JAFPUX010000013.1 GCA_017413145.1 Kiritimatiellia bacterium
CCCGCGCCGACGGGACGTCCGCGGGGCTCCTGCGCGCGCTCGGTCCGTCCAGAAGGGGCGCTGTTGTCCCGCGCAGGAAGATGTGGTAGACTCGGTTTCCGCGAACGCTCCCCTTCCCCGCATCACGGAACCGGTTTCACCATGAACCTCGATCTCTCCCGTCTTTCCGCCCTTTCCGACTGGATGAACCGCGCCGTCGACGGCGGCGAATGCGCCGGCGTCCAGGCCGCCGTCGTGAAGGACTCCCGCGAAGTCTGGTACGCCGCCGCCGGCATGGCCGACGTCGAGGCCGGACGCCCGATGTCGCGCGACACGCTCTTCCGGATGTTCTCGTCCACGAAGTGCGTGACCGGCCTTGCCGCCGCGATGTGCGTGGACCGCGGCCTCTTCACGCCGCGCGCGGCGGTCTGCGAATACCTGCCCGGCTTCAAGGACCAGCTCTGGTGGGACGGCAAGGAGCTGCGCCCCGTCGGCGCGCGCACGGTCTACGTCTTCGACCTGCTCAACATGACGAGCGGCATCTGCTACCCCGGCAACTGGAATCCCGGCGACCGCGGCCTCGACGCCGAGGTGAAGAAGCTCGCCGCCGAGATCGACGCGGGCGACTACTCCACCGGGACGGTCGAGTTCGCGAACCGCATCGGACGCGTCCCCCTCTCGTTCTACCCCGGCCACCAGTGGTCCTACGGGATGAACGCGGACGTCGTCGGCGCGCTCGTCGAGGTCGCGACCGGCAAGCGCTACGGCCAGTGGCTGCGCGACGAGATCTTCGGGCCGCTCGGCATGGACGACACCGGCTTCTCGATCCCGCCGGAGAAGCGCGGCCGCCTTGCCGGCGTCTACGCCTTCGCGGACGACGCCCCGCACGACCGCACGCGCATCGACGCCGAGGTCGGGCGCCACCTCGGCCTCGCCGACTACGACCCGCGCACGAACGTCGAGATGGGCGGCGCGGGGCTCGTCTCCACGATCGGCGACTGGTGCAAGCTCATGGCGATGCTCCAGGCCGGCGGCACGTGGAACGGCCACCGCTTCCTCTCGCCCTACGGGTTCCGGCTGATGACCACCCCGATGCTCACGCCGGAGCAGGCGAAGACCTACAACTGGCAGGACAAGCTCGGCAACAACTACGCGTTCTTCAACGACATCCGGCTCGCGGGCACGCCGTCGAGCAACCCGAGCAACCCCGGCACGTTCGGCTGGTGCGGCATGCTCGGCACGAACAGCTTCGTGGACCCCGTCGAGAAGCTCTCCCTCGTCGTGACGATCCAGAACCGCCCGCCGTTCACGCGCAGCTGCCTCACCTACGGCCTGCGCAACCCGCTCTACGCGGCGCTGGGCTAGCCCGCGCGCCTACTCGTGGCGCAGCGCCACGATCGGGTCGAGGCGCGAGGCGCGGACGGCCGGGTAGAGCCCGAAGACGACGCCGACGCCGACGCTGATGCCGAAGGCGAGCAGCAGGCTCCACGCCGTCACGATCGTCGGCATGCCCGCGAAGACGGTCACGAGCCTCGGGATGAGGACCCCGAGGCCGATGCCGATCGCGCCGCCGACCGCCGAGAGCACGAGCGCCTCGACGAGGAACTGCGCGACGATCTGCGACCGACGCGCGCCGATCGCGCGCCGGATGCCGATCTCGCGCGTGCGCTCCGTCACCGTCGCGAGCATGATGTTCATGATGCCGATGCCGCCGACGAGCAGGCTGATGCCCGCGATCGCGCCGAGCACGATCGAGAAGGTGCGCCGCGTCGCCTGCGCCTGCCGGAGCAGCGCGAGCGGGACCGAGACCTCGTAGTCCTTCTTCCGGTGGAACGTCTCCAGCGCGCGCTCGATGGCGCGGGCGGTCCGCTCGACGAGAGCCTCGTCGGACGTCTCGACGAGGATCTGGTGCAGCTGCACCTGCTCGCGGATGTGCGCCCCCTGCGTGCTCTTGGAGAAGACGTCGCCGTGGCGCTCGCGCGCCGTCGAGAGCGGGATGTAGGCGTCCGTCCGCGCGTCGGGCGACTGCATGCCCTGCCCGTCGCCCTCCTCGCTGCGGACGATGCCGAC
>JAFPUX010000087.1 GCA_017413145.1 Kiritimatiellia bacterium
CCCGCGCGGCGCTCGACCGCGCCGCCCGCCTCCGCGAGGCGATTCCCGTCGAGATGCGCGCCGGCAACTACGAACGCGCCGCCGCCGCGATCGACGAGTTGCGGACTCTCTCCGCCGCGCCCGAGGACCAGCACGCGGGCGAGCGCGAAGGGCTCCCCGCCCTCGTCGAAAGCCGCGACCTGGACCGCATCGAGCGTGCGCTCGCGGAACGCGACTGGACCGTCGCCTCGCGCCTGCTGCTGCGCTTCCGCGGCGAAACCAAGGACGGCGAGCTGCGCGCCGCGCGCTACGCCCGCCAGGTCGTCCGCCACCGCCGCCTGCGCAAGACCCTCGCGTGGGCCGGAGGCGTCGCCGCCGCCGCCGCGCTCTATTCCGCGCTCGCGCCGCTGGCCGCGCGTTCCTCCAGCGAAACGCTCCGCGCACTCGCCGGACCGTACCTCGCGTTGCGCGCGAAGCCCGCTCCGGCGCGCTAGCGCGCGAGCCTCGCTCCGCCTACTTGAGGAAGAGCTCGACGGTCGGGACGATGATGTCCGGCTGGACGACCGGGAGCTTCAGCGTGAGCGTGCCGGCGGGGAGATCCTCGCTGTTCCACCCGGCCTGGCCGTTCTCGAACCACGAGAGCTCCGAGCCGTCGTGCAGGAACTGCGCGTAGGCGACCTTGCCCGCGAGCCCCGGCAGGTGCAGGCGCTGGAAGGGCCAGTCGAGGACGTGCACGTAGAGCCGCTTCGTCTTCGGGTTCCACGTGTAGCGCGTGCCGTCGGCTTCCCGGATCCCGTCCGGCGCCATCGTGCAGCCGTAGATCGAGCGCGAGTTGCGGTCCATCCACTTCGCGAAGGCGTCGAGGCGCGCCGTCGCGCGGTGGTCGAAGTAGCCGCGCGCGGTGGGACCGACGTTCATGATGAGGTTGCCGCCGCGCGCGACGTGGCGGATCAGCATCTCGACGCACTGCTTGTCGCTCTTCCACGTCGCTTCGTCGCGGTGGTAGCCCCACGAGCCGGAGAAGGTCTGGCAGCCCTCCCAGACGGCGATCGAGCCGTCGGGCTTGCGCGGCGGGTGCTCGGGCTGGAACTGCTCGGGCGTGACGATGTCCGCGGCCTCCGGCAGGTCGAGGCGGTTGTCGAGGATGATGTCCGGCTGGAGCTTGCGGACGAGCTTCACGAGCTTCTCGCTCTCCCAGTCGGCGCGGCCCTTGCCGCGCGTGCCGTTGTGCTCGTCCTTCGCGTAGGAGAAGTCGAACCAGAGGATGTCGATCTTCCCGTACTGCGTGAGCAGCTCCGTGACCTGGTCGCGCATGTACTTGGCGTACTTGCGGACGTCGCGCTTCTTGTTCATCTCCGCGATTTCGGCGGCTGGGCGGTTGCGGAGCGGGTGCTTCGGGTCGATCGGGAACTCGGGATGGTGCCAGTCGAGGAGCGAGTAGTAGAAGCCGATGTGCAGGCCCTCGGCGCGGAAGGCGTCGACGATCTCGCGCAGCAGGTCGCGCTTCGCGGGCGTGTTCGTCGCCTTGTAGTCGGTGAACTTGCTGTCCCAGAGGCAGAAGCCCTCGTGGTGCTTCGTCGTGATGACGAGGTACTTCATGCCCGCGCGCTTCGCGGCGCGGGCCCATTCCCTCGCGTCGAGAAGGTCCGGGTCGAAGCGCTCGAAGAACTTCTCGTAGTCCTCGTTGGGGATCTGCTCGTTGTGGCGGATCCATTCGCCGCGGGCGGGCATCGCGTAGAGGCCCCAGTGGATGAACATGCCGAAGCGGGCCTGCGTGAACCAGTCGGTGCGGGAGGATTTCTTCTTCATGGCGGGAAAGTCGGTTTCGCGTGTTGGACGGAACGCGGAACAGTATAGCCGACCGGCCGTCCGATTTCAACGCGTTTCGCGACGAAGAAATGTCTTCGCGCGCGGCGCGCTTTCTGGTAGAATGGCGTTCCATGCAAAACGACCTCCGCAAAGACGCCGCCGCGCGGCGCGTCCTGCTCGTCGCCCACCGCGGCTCGTGGGGCGGCGACATCCCCTGCAACACCATCGCCTCGTACGACATCGCCCTCGCCCACGGCGCGGACATGCTCGAAATCGACGTCGACATGACGTCCGACGGGAAGCTGGTCATCTTCCACCCGTGGATGGAGCGCCCGCTGCTCGGCTACGCCGACCGGATCGCGCGCCACCCGTGGTCCTTCGTGAAGGAGCTGCGCTACCAGAACGTCGACGACACGCCGACGCCGTTCGGCATCTGCACGTTCGACGAGGTCCTCGACCGCTACCGCGGCCGCTGCTACCTCAACGTCGACAAGTTCTGGGAGCACCCCGCCGAGATCGCCGCCGCCATCCGCGCCCGCGGGATGCAGGACCAGTGCCTCGTCAAGACCGGCCCCGACCCGCGCGTGCTCGCGGTCATCGAGGAGCACGCCGCCGACATGCCGTTCCTCGGCATCGTCCGGAGCGAGGCGGACTGCGAGGCGTTCGCCTCGCGCAAGATCCGGCTCGAGGGCTTCGAGACGATCTTCCTCTCCGACGACGCTCCGCTCGCCTCCCCCGCCTTCGCGGAGCGACAGCACGCCGCCGGGCGCCTGCTCTGGGCAAACTCGATCGTCTACAACTTCCGCGACGTCCTCGCCGCCGGCCACAGCGACGACCGCGCGATGACCGGCGACCCCGAGGGCGCCTGGGGGTGGCTCGCCGACCGCGGCTTCGACTTCATCCAGACCGACTGGGTCCGCGACTGCGCCGACTTCCTCTCGCGCACCAACCGCCGCACCCCCGCCTGACCCTCCGACCACCTGACCACCCGACCACAAGACCACCCGACCATGCAATTCGGCCTCTGCGAAAGCTTCAACTACCTCGAGACCGCCCGCGACGCGGGTTTCGACTACCTCGAGCCGTTCGTCAACGAACTCGCCGGCATGCCCGTCGCCGACTACGCCGAGCTGCGCAAACGCGTCGCCGACGCCGGCATCCCCGCCGCCGGATTCTGCCGCCTCTTCCCCTGGGACGTGAAGATCCACGACCCGGCGTGGACCGACGACCGCCTGCGCGACTACCTCTCGCGCGCGTTCGACCGCGTCGCCGAGCTCGGCGGAAAATGGGCGGTCTTCGGCAACGGCGGCGCGCGCAAGCGTCCCGACGGCGTCGCCTACGCCGACGCCTGCCGTCGCATCGTCGAGGTCCTGCGACTCGCGGGCGAGGTCGGCGGGCCGCGCGGGATCACGGTCGTCTTCGAGCCGCTCAACCACGGCGAGACGAACCTGGGGAACCACCTCTCCGAGGGCGCATCCTTCGTGCGCGAGGCGGACCACCCCGCGGTGAAGCTCCTCGCGGACTATTTCCACATGGCCCGCGTCGGCGAACGCATGGACGAGATCGCGCGCGTCGGCGGCGTAGCCCACGCGCATATCGCCACGCGCGGCACGCGCGGCTTCCCGCACCTCGACGACGGCGAGGAGATTCCCGCATTCCTCGCGCAGCTCCGCGCCTGCGGCTGCGACCATTGCAGCGTCGAGTCCTGCGGCAATCCCGACGTCGCCGGAGAATCCCCCCACTCCCTCGCCTACCTCCGCCGCGTGTGGTCGTCCCTGCCCGCCCCCGAAACGAAATAGCCCGTCTCCTTCTCTCGTCACTCGTCTCTCGTCACTCGTCACTCATGACCCGCAACCCGATCTGGCTCGCGCGCCGCGAGCGCCTCATGAAATGGTGGGCGAACGCCCGCTTCGGCCTCTTCTACCACTACGGCCTCTTCACCGGCGGCGGATGTTCCGTCCACGAAACCGCCGGACTCCCCGGCGAGCCGCTGAAGTATCCGACCGCCGAGGCGTTCGACGCCGCGACGCCCGACCCGGAGGTCGTCGCCGCGAACCTCTGCGACGCCGCGGTGAAGGCCGGCGCGCGCTACGTGATCCTCACGGCGCTGCACTCGGGCGAGGCGATGTGCGTGCTCTTCCCGACGCGCAACCCGGCCTACAACTACAAGACGAAGAAGGACTACGTCGGCGCGTTCCTCGACGCGGCGCACGCGCGCGGCCTCAAGGCCGAGCTCTACTTCCCGATGGGCCACGGCGAGTGGGACGTCGTCGACCCGCCGATGATGGCCGAGGGCGCGCGCGACCTGCCCGGCTATTTCGCCGCGTTCCGCGAGCTCCTGCGCGAGATGCGCGAGCGCTACGGCGACCGCATCGACGGCTTCTGGCTCGACGGCCGCCCCGAGGGCCCGGAACGCGCGTCCCTGCCCGGCTTCATCAAGTCGCTCTGGCCCGACGCGATCCTCACCAGCAACGGCGACGGCGAGCTTTGGGTCGACGAGTTCGACGTCGGCACGAGCGAGGAATACGAGGAGGAGCCCTCCCCGCCCTACAACCGCTGGAGCGCCTACCGCCGCAACGGGCGCTGGGGCTCCACCCCGCCGCGCCGCGACTTCAACGAGGACATCCCGCACGTCGGAAAGGGCTTCTACTGGTGGTGGGGCGGCGAAGGCTCGACAGACGAGCGCTACGTGAACGACCGCTTCTTCCTCCTGCGCCAGATGGTCGCCTGCGTCGGCCAGCGCGGGATGTGGAACTTCGCGCCCGGCATCGCGCCGCTCGTCGACGGCTCCATGCCCGCCGAGATCCAGCCGTCGCTCGACGCCATCCGCGACTTCCTCGCGTGGGGCTCCGAGGCCGTGTTCGGGACGCAGGGCGGCGAGCGCTCGGTCCTCACGCCCGGCTACTTCGACCACCACAACAGCATCGGCTGGGCGGGCGTCTCGCGCCCGTTCGGCCGCGAGGACAGGCTCTACGCGATGGTCGCGCAGGCCCCGACGAAGGGCTTCGCGCTCTTCGAGACGGACGGCTTCGTCCCGAAGAAGATCAGCGACCTGCGCACCGGCGCCGAGCTGCCCTTCGCGATGTGGGGCTCCGGCCCTTACCTCGAGGGTGTCGACTGGAGCGACGTCGACCGCTACGGCGTGAAGGTCCTCGTGTTCGAGTTCTGATGCGCGAGGAAGCCCTCGAGCTGCCGGTCTTCGGCGCCGTGCGCTGCCACTGGACGGAGACGCCGTGGGAGCGCGCGCGCGGCCTGATCGGACGCCCGCCGCCCGAGCCCGGCATCGTGATGGGCTTCCGCCGCTGCAACGCGATCCACACCTGCTTCATGCGCTATCCGATCGACGTGCTCTTCGTCGACCGCGACGGCCGCGAGGTCCGCTTTCTGCGCGACGTGAGGCCGTGGCGTCTCTTCGTCTGGGGCGGCCGCCGCGCGCACGCCGTCTACGAAAGAGCCTCGTCCGCGCCTTCGCCGCCCGACCGGGCAGCACCCCAATAGCGCCCTTTTCGTTTGGACGCCACCCCGCGTTTGTGCTAGCATTCCGTTTCGTCCATCCATCCAGACCATCCGGACCACCCGACCACCGGACCACCCGACCATGAAGACTCCCGACTGCGGCCATTTCTCGAAAGACGGCCTCGAATACGTCGTCACGCGCCCCGACACGCCCCGCCCGTTCGACAACATGCTCTGGAACAAGCAGCTCCTGGGCAACGTCCAGCAGACCGGCGCCGGCTACACCGACTACCAGATCGGCTCCTTCGAGATGACCAAGCTCTCGCAGGGCA
>JAFPUX010000088.1 GCA_017413145.1 Kiritimatiellia bacterium
CGAGCGCGCCGTCGACGCGGCCGGGATCGCTGCGGAGCGTGTCCGGGCCGAGGTGGCGCACCGCGCGCTCGAGGAACGGGGCGCAGAGCGGTTCGGCGAAGGACGCGAGCAGGAACAGGCACGCGTCGCGCGCCGGGTCGGCGGGACGGAGATCGGTCATGTCGCGTCCATTCTACCGGAACGCGCCGCGGGTTTCAACGCCTAGAAGCCGCTGAAGAGCAGCGACGTGAAGGTCGAGAGCGTGTTCGCCTCGCGCAGGTCGTCGAGCAGCTCGCGCGCGTCCGTGAGCGTGCCGTTGAGATTGTCGTAGACCTCGGTGTCGGACGAGAGCAGCTTGCCGACGGTGCCTTCGCCGCGCTCGAGGCGGTCGGCGATCGACCGGAGGTCCGCGATGGCGGCGGCGAGGTCCTGGTAGAGCTTGTCGTCGGAGGAGAGCAGGTGGCCGAGCGTGCCTTCGCCTTTCTCGAGGCGGTCCGAAATCTTCTTCAGGTTGTCGAGCGTCGCTTCGAGGTCGTCGTAGGCCTTGGAGTCCTCGGCGAGGAGCTTGCCGAGCGAGCTCTGGCCCTGCTCGAGGCGGTCGGTCACGAGCTTGATGTTTTCGACGACGGCGTAGAGGTTGGTGTAGAGCGCGTCGTCGCGGGAGAGCAGGTGCCCGAGCGTGCCTTCGCCGCTCGTGAGGTTGTCGCCGATTTCGCGCAGGTTCGCGATGAACGCGCGCAGGTCGTCCAGCGCGCCGTTCTCGGCGAACTCGCGGATCTTGCCGACGGCGGCCGTGGCGTCTTCGAAGAGGTCCGCGGGCTTGGAGCCCTGCAGGTGCAGGACGTCCTCCACGACGGGCGACGCGGCGTCGCCCTCCCGGAGGACGAGCTGCCGGCCGCCGAGGATCGAGGTGGAAACGACCGTGACGTCGTAGCCCTCGTGGAAGACGACGGGCGCCTCGAGCTGCGCCTTGACGTGGACGCCGTCCTCGCGGTAGCGCACGTCCGTGACGGCGCCGACGGTCGTGCCGCGCGCGATGACGGGATCGTTGCGGCGCAGGCCCATCGCGTCCGGGAGGACCGTCTCGATCTCGAAGACGTTGTCGCGGAAGAGGTTCTTGCCGGAGATCACGATCGTGAAGACCGCGAGGCCGATGAAGACGGCGGCGACGAACGCGCCGACGGCCAGTTCGGTCCCGAGTTCGCGGTTTTTCTTCTGGTCGGACATGGTCAGACTCCTGTTTTCGTTTCCCACGCGCCGCGGCGCGTGATGTACTGCGCGTCGAGGAAGGCGCGCGCCTGGGGGATTTCGGAATGGATGAAGTCGGAGGGCGGCTGGATCGAGAGGACCTTGCCCCCGCCGAGCATCGCGATGCGCGACGAGATCGACAGCGCGCTGTGCAGGTCGTGCGTGACGACGACGGACGTGATGCCGAGCCGGCCCGCGAGGTCCGCGATGAGCTCGTCGATGCGGCGCGAGGTGACGGGGTCGAGGCCGCTCGTCGGTTCGTCGTAGAGGACGATCTCCGGCTCGGTCACGATCGCGCGCGCCAGGCCGGCGCGCTTCTGCATGCCGCCGGAGAGGTCCGACGGGAACTTGGCGCCGTCCTTCTCGAGGCCGACCTTCTCGAGGGCGTCCATCACGCGGCGCTCGATCTCGCCTTCGGTCATGCGCGTCTTCTCGCGCAGCGGCAGCGCGATGTTGTCGTAGACGTCCATCCACGCGAGCAGCGCGCCGCTCTGGAAGAGGTAGCCGAAGCGCGAGCGGATGCGCGAGAGGTCGCGTCCCGTGGCCTCGCTCACGCAGTCGTCGCCGACCCAGACGCGGCCGGACGTGGGCGTGAGCAGGCGGATCATGTGCTTGAGCGACACGCTCTTGCCGGTGCCGGACGGGCCGACGATCGTGAAGATCTCGCCCTTCTCGATCTCGTAGGTGACGTCGTCGAGGACCTTGCGCGTCCCGAACACCTTGGTGACGTTCTCGAACCGGATCATCGCGCGCGCCCTCCTAGTAGAACAGGCGGGTCACGAAGTACCCGACGATGAGGATGAGCAGGAAGTTCGTCACGACGCTCTGCCGCGTCGCGCGGCCGACGCCGACCGCGCCCTGCGAGGTGCGGAAGCCTTCGTAGCACGAGACGGTCACGATCACGAACCCGAAGACGAACGCCTTGAAGAGGCCGACCCACAGCGCCTTCATGCTCGCGAAGTCCATCGCGTTCTGGAAATAGGTCGCCCACGGGACCGCCAGCTGCGTGTGGCTCACCACCGCGCCGCCGAGCACGCCCAGCGCGCAGGTGTAGAACGACATCATCGGCACCGTGAGGGCCATCGCCACCATGCGCGGCATCACGAGGAAGCGCAGCGGGTCGATGTCCATGATCTCCAGCGCGGCGATCTCCTCGTTGACCATCATCGTGCCGACCTGCGCGGCCATCGCGGCGCCGACGCTCGCCGCGAGCACGAGGCCCGCCATGAACGGCCCCATCTCGCGCAGCATCGACGCCATCACCGCCGAGCCGGTGAGCGACTCCTGGTTGTAGACGCGCAGCTCGATGCCGATCTGCAGCGCGAGGATCATGCCGATGAAGAACGCGACGACCGAAACGACGGGGATGCTCTTCAGGGCGCACTGCCAGAGCTGCCGGACGATCTCGCCGCGCGAGCGCTTCCCGAACGCGTGGCGCATCGCCGCGACCGCGCCCACGCAGATCATCGCCGCGCGGCCGATCTCGCCGACGCTGCCGAGCGTGGCCTGGCCGAGGCGCTGGACGGCGCTCCGGGGCTTTGCGCGGGGGACGGGTTCGCGGACGATCATGGTTCGTGGCGGGGTGTCGGAATGCGCGCCATTCTACCATACTCCGGCGCGCGTGGCAATAAACTACGCGAGTTCGACCATCTGGTGGCAGGTAAAGTCCGGAATCGTGAAACGGATGGTTCCGTCGGAATCGGTTCCGAAGGGCAGGGGCGCCCCCTGCGGGACGAGGCGGACGGAGGAGACGGGCGCGCCCGTCCGGACGGCGACGCGGACGCCGCGGAGCGGAACGAGGTCTTCGACGACCTCGACGTCCTTGTCCCAGATGCCGCCGCGCTTGACGGTCGGCGCCCACAGCAGGTGCAGCACCGTGCGCTTCTGCGCGGGCTGCCTCTGCAACGAGACGCGTCCGGTCGAGGGCAGGCCCTCGACTTCGACGGTCGGCTCGCCCAGGAGGTCGCGCAGCGCCTTCATCGCGTAGTCGCGCACGGCGACCATGCCGTTCCGCGCGTAGAGCGTGAAGACGGGATGCGCCAAATACGCGACGTTCCCCTTCCGCACGCCGCACGCGAAACCGCTTTTCTCCGGGCGGTTCGGCGTGTGCTGGTGCGAGCAGAAGTGTTCCCACGTCCGGTTGAAATACGGGTCGTAGACGTCGCCGAGCGACGCGCCGTCCGTCACCGTCACGCGTTGCGAGTTGCCGCCGCCCGGGATCCAGTCGGACGGGTGCATCACCATCGGCGTCGAGATGAAGTCCGGGCGCAGGTCTTCGCGCGGGAGGACGAAGTCCGGGCCGAAGGGCGAGACGCCATCCGTCGTCGCGCCGACGTCGAAGAGGAAGTTCTTGCGTCCGGCGTCGAGGCCCGACGCGCCGGTGAGGAAGAGCTTGCCGCCCTGTGCGAGATAGGCGTCGAGCTTCGCCTTCAGCGCGTCGTCGACGCGGATCGCGTCCGGCAGCACGAGCGCGCGGTAGGGCGCGAAGTCGCTGTCCGCGTCGAGCATGTCGAAAAGCATGTGCGACTCGAGCAGCATCCGGCCCGCGCCGGTGTCGGCGGGCGTGGGACGGTCCGCGTCGGAGGCTCGCGTGCCGCATTCCATCAGGACGCCGACGTCGGCGACGTTGCGGACGCCGTCGCACCACGGTTCTTTTGCCTCCACTTCTTCGTAGGCCTTGCCGATCAGCGCGTAGGTGCCGCGGTCCATTTCGCCGGACGGATGGCACTGGTCGCCGACGGAGCATTTCGCGCCCCACGCGAGCATCGCGGCGCATTCGTAGCGCAGCGCGTTCGGGTGCTTGAAGCCGCCGAACTCGCCCCAGCTGCGGTGGAACTTGCCGGTCATGCCGAGGTAGTCCATGCCGAGGCCGGCGACGTATTTCGCGCTGAGCGGGAAGTGGTCGTAGCCCCAGCCGCCCGTCGGGAGCGACTCGAGCTCGAGGTGCGAGAAAAACGGCAGGAAGCCGTTCTCGCGGAACTTCGGGCCGACGTTGCCGGAGTTGTGGAAGACGCGCATCTTCGGGTCGAGCTCGCGCGCGGCGGCGGTGGTGCGCTCGTAGTAGAGGCGCAGCGTGTCGGCCACGGCGCGCTCGACGTCCTCCGGCCGGTCGAGCTTGAGCCCCCGTTCGCGCATGTAGCGCTGGCAGTATTCGCAGTAGCAATGCTTCTTCCCGACGATGTCGAGGAAGATGCCGTCCGCGTCCGGGAAGAGCCGGCACGTCTCGCGGATCTGGTCGCAGAGGTAGTCCAGGTAGGGCGATCGGAAGCACATCGCGTGGAAGCCGGGCTTCGTCGGCTCCGCGGTCCAGCCCATGTACTGCCCCTTGTCGTTGATCGCGCGCCAGTCGGGATGCTCGTGCGACGCGACGTTGTCGACGCCCGCGGAGAGGTAGACCGGCGTCGCGACGCCGATCTCGTGGGCGGCGTCGACCTGCGCGCGCAGAAGGTCGAACGCGAGGTGCGGGTGCGTTTTCCCGACCTGCGTCGGATGGTAGGACCAGCCGTGGTGGCACTTCGAGAAGAGCGTGATCGAATCGACGTGTCCCAGGCGCAGCGCGTCCTGGAACTGTTTCTTGTCGAACTTCGCCCCGATGCCGTCGATGTCGGGGGAGGTGTGGAAATCGAGATGGACTTGGCGAAAGCGCATTTTGGAGGTTGGAGGTTGGAGGTTGGAGGTGAGAGGTTGGAGGTGAGAGGTTGGATGTGGGGGAGGTCCTATCGGCGGGCGCGGAGGGCGGCGGTTCCGAAGTGGCCGCCCGGGAAGCGGCGTTCGTAGTCGTTGGCCACGAGGGCGACGCGGAGGGCGGCGAGCGACACCGCGATCGCGAGCGTGATGCCCAGGAGGCCCGTCACCGGACCGGGGAGGAGCCCGCCGTTCACGACGGTCGAGACCGTCGCGACGTAGACCGCCGCGTAGGCGGCCTGGTCGGCGAGGATCGCGTTCGGGCGGCGGCGGAGCGCGGCGAGGCCCTCGCCGTGCCCCTTGAGCGCCTGCAGGAGCGGGATCGGCGTCGCGATCGCGAGGGCGACGCGCGCGTAGCCGACGAGTTCCGGCGGCAGGTTCTGTATCCGGACGAAGTAGAGGCGGGCGAGCGGGGGGATCTGCGGGAGAAGCAGGATCAGGCACATCAGCGCGCCGACCAGGACAGCGAAGGCGCCGGGCGCGCGGCGGCCGCTCTCCTCCGGCGGGAAGGCGATCGTCACGGACTGCATCCGCAGCGCGGCGAAGGAGACGGGATTGACGAGGACCGTCACGACGTAGTGCACGGGGAGCGCGGCGACGTGGTCCGGCGCGTGGCCGAGGAAGTAGGCCGTGGCGAGCATCGTCGCGGAGATGATCACGCCGCCGAACGAGAGCGGGACGGTGAAGCGCAGCTGCTCGCCGACGGAGGCGGTCTCCGCGCCGGGGCCGTCGCGCAGCGCGCGCATTCCGGGCAGCGCGAAGCGGCGCGTGAGCCATGTCTCGAGCACGAGCGGGAGCGTGATCGCGAAGGCGCCCCACGCGTGGCCCGTCAGGCCGAGCCGCACCATCGTCGGGGCGAGCGCGAGCGCGAGCCCGACGCGGGCGAGCGTGGCGAGGTTCGCGGCGCCGCTGCGCTTCTCGACGAGAAGCTGCGCCAGGTACGGGTTCCGGAGGAAGAACGTCGCCTGCATCGGGACGCAGAAGAGCAGCGTCCGGCGCGCGATCCAGGCCATTTCGCCGTCCAGTCCGAGCAGGCCGCCGAACACGGCGCCGTCCAGGGGCGGCACGCAGCAGAGCAGTTCCATCGCGAGCGCGGCGGCCATGACGCGGACGTTGAGGCGGAGGAAGTTCGCCATCCCGGTGCGCGAGCGGCCGAAGACCATGCACGTGGTGACGAGGCCGCTGCCGATCGCGCCGAGGATCCAGATGACCGACTGCCCCTGCGCGTAGGCGGTGAATTCCTGCTCGCGGAGCGCGCCGTGCGACACGATGCTCGCGACGAGCAGGAACGAAAGGCTCTGCGAGGCGGACTGCACCGCGAGCGGGACGAAGAACGCCGCCATGCGCCCGAAAGTCGGGCGCGGCGGGGAGTCGCGTGCGGGGGTGGCGTCGCGCATGGCGCGGAATCATGCCACCGCGCGGGGCGGCGCGTCAAGGGGCGCTTGCAATCCGTCCGGGATTCGGTTAGACTTGTTTTCCGCCGGGTTCCAAGGTCCCGGCGTTTCATCCGCTATCAAAGCACCAGCAATGAACGACAACGACAACACGACCCCCGGCTCCGTTCCGGCGGGCGAAACCCCCGACACGTCCCGCTCGGCCGTCTTCAGCGCGATCCGCTCGATTTTCGGCCACAACGCCTCCGACGGACAGCCCGAAGGCGAGCCAGCCTCCGCTCCCGGGCCGGCTCCCGCCCCCGCGCCCGCCGCTCCGGCGGAGCCGCCGGCGCGGGTTGTGATCCGCAACTGCTCCACGCGCCGCGTGCTGGCGCAGCTGCTCGAGCGGTTCGGCGGGGACCGCACGGTGTCCGGCCGGTATTTCGCCCCGGGCGAGACCGACGTGGCGAAGATCCGCGCGTGGGCCGACGCCAACGGGCTCTTCGTGAAGGAGTCGCGCGTGCTGGACGTTCTCGTTCTCGACCTCATGATGGACCGCACCAAGCTCGACCGTCCGCCCCGCCCGTACGGGCATCCGCGCTTCGGCGGCGGCCGCGGCTTCCGCGACGACGAGGGGCCGGACGAGTTCTGATTCCGCCGCCGTGGCCGGTTCCGCCCGCGCTTCCGTTTTCACGCGCACCGACCTGCGCGTGACGTTCCTGCTGGTGCTCGGTTATTCGAGCGCCTATCTGGGGCGCCTGGACATGGGCGCGTCGATCCTCCCGATGTCGCGGACGCTGGGCTGGAGCAACGAAACGCTCGGTTCGGTCGTTTCGTGCTTCTTCGTCGCCTACGCGTGCGGCCAGCTCGCGAGCGGGATTCTCGCCCATTTCTTCGACCCGTTCTGGTCGTTCGGCCTGGCGCTCGCCGGTTCCGCGCTCTGCAACTTCGCGGTCCCGTTCGCGCCCGGTCCGGCGGCGATGCGCGCGGTCTGGTTCGCCAACGGCGCCCTGCAGTCGCTGTTGTGGTGCAGCCTCGTGAAGGCGATGGCGCAGCGCGTCTCGGAGCGCGCCATGCCGCGCGCGATCGTCTGCGTCTGCGCGACGCTTCCGATCGGCAGCGTCGCCGCGTTCGGCGGCGCCGCCGCGTTCGCGCCGGGCGGGCTCTGGCAGGGGACGTTCTACCTCGCCGCCGCCGCGCTCGGTCTCTCCGCGGCGCTCTGGTTCCGGTTTTTCCGTTTTCCGGCCCCGCCGGACGGCGCGCCGGCGGCACGCGCCGCCGCCAGGTCCTATCCGCGCGCGACGCGGTTCGCCGGCGGCTCTGACGCCG
>JAFPUX010000089.1 GCA_017413145.1 Kiritimatiellia bacterium
GACGACGCCGCGCGCGTCGCGCTCGGCGCCGAGCAGCGCGTCCTGGTCGCGCAGGAAGCCCGGATCGAGCGGCGCCGGGGGGCGCACGTTCATCAGCGCGCGCAGGAGCCGCCGGCGCGCCGGGGCGTCGCCGCGCGGGAACTCGCGTTCCCACGCGCGGCGCTCCGGCATCTCCGCGAGGAGGTGCGCGACGAGCGATTCGACGAGCTGCTCGCGCGGCGTCACGGCGGGACTAGAGGCTCTTGATCTCGCCCGGGGGCATGAAGTTCACGACCTCGGCCGTGGCGTCCTCGAGGTGGAACGTCATCAGCTTGTGGCCCGATTCTTCGTTGTAGATCTTCTTCAGGAAGGGAAGGGCTTCGAGCATCTTCGCCTGGTGGGCCTCGCGCTCGGCGCCCTCGTCGAAGACGGCGCGCCCCGTCAGGCGCAGCCACTTGACGCCGTCGTAGAGGCCGACGAACTCGAGCTTCGGATTGGCCTGGAGCTGGCGGTAGACGTCCTTGAAGTCGCCGATGCCGAAGACGACGCGGTCGCCGTCGATGAAGTGGCCCGAAATCGGGCGGTTCTTCGGCTGGTCGCCGTCGGCCGTGGCGAGGAAGAGCACCTTCGCCTTCTCGATGTGCTCGCAGAGTTCCTGGGGGGGCATTTTTTCCATGGTCATTTCTCCTTGTGTTTGCGGGTTGTGGGTTTCGGGGTGAAATTCGCGAGCAGGCGCTCGAGCGCCGCGTCGAGCGCGTCCGCCTCGGCGGAGGAAAGGCCGGCGTAGGCGCGGGCGAGGAGACGCCGGGAGATCGACGCGAAGGCGGGCCGCAGCGCCTCGCCCTTCGGCGTGAGGCGGACGAGCGTCGCGCGGGCGTCCTCGCCCGAGCGCTCGCGGCGGACGAGCCCCATCGCCTCGAGCTTGTCCACGAGGATCGTCGTCGTGGGCTTCGTGCGGTGCGCGTGCGCCGCCAGTTCGTGCATCGTCGCCTCTCCCCTCGAGAAGAGGAGCGAGAGGATGTCCCCGTGCGACGGGACCACGCCCTCCATCCCCGCCGCCTTCAGTTCGCCGACGAGCCATCGGTCCGCCGCCTCGTGGATGCGGCCGACGAGCGAGATCGCGCTGCCGTGTTTGCGTTGCACGGCCGGGCAGTATAGTTAGACGACGAACCAATGTCAAGCGAGATTTCCGAAGTCGCCCGTGGCGGGGTGCGGACCCCGCCACGGACGCGGGGGAGCTATCGGATGAAGTGCATCGGCTGCCAGGGCTCGGGCGCGGGACGTGGAACGGCGTCGCCGCGCTTGAGGTTCTTGAGGAGCCACGCCATGTTGCGGCCAAGGGTGCGCATCGTCTGCATTCCCTCGGTGTCCCTCTCGCATTCGCCCTCCTCGCGCCCGAACACGATGTTCCAGTACTGCGAGGTGACCATCGGGCAGTTCAGCATCTCAAACGGCATGTTCATGCACTGGTAGGAGGCCGTGGAGCCGCCGCGTCGGCACACGGAGACGGCGGCGGCGGGCTTGCCCGCGACATGCTCGCGCCCCGCGACGCAAACGCGCTGCCACACGGCGAGGAACGCGCCGTTGGGCTGCCCGTAGTAGGTGGGTGCACCGACCACGAACGCGTCGGCGGCGGGCAGCTTCTCGACGATGCGGTTCGCGACGTCGTCGTCGAACACGCAGCGTCCGAGCGACTTGTTCATGCATTGCCAGCAGCCGATGCAGCCGCGCACCGGCTTCGTGCCGATCCAGACGGTCTCGGTCCCGATTCCCTCGGCGGCGAGGGTGTCGGCGACTTCCTTCAGCGCTCGGGCCGTGTTGCCGTTGGCGCGCGGGCTACCGTTGACGAGCAGAACATTCAGGATGTTTTTCATGGTGGGTCCTTTGGGATTTGGGGTTACTTCGTTGCCTCGGCGTAGGCCGCATCGTCGACCGGTTCGAGCCACTCGTTGGAGGTGCCTTCGCCCGGCGGCTCGACGGAGAGGTGCTGGAACCACGAATCGGGCGCGGCGCCGTGCCAGTGCTTCACGCCCGCAGGGATGTTCACGGTGTCGCCGGGCTTCATCTCGACGGCGGGCTTGCCCCACTCCTGGTAGAAGCCGCGGCCGGCGGTGCAGACGAGGATCTGCCCGCCGCCCTTCGCGGCGTGGTGGACGTGCCAGTTGTTGCGGCAGCCCGGCTCGAAGGTTACCGCCGCGATGCCGACCTGGTTCGTCGAGAGGCGCGCGAGGAAGCTCGCGCCCTTGAAGTATTTGGCGTAGGCGACGTTCGGTTCGCCGACGGGGAACGCGCTCCAGTCCTTCGGGAGCGACGCCGGGTCGGCGGGGCGCCGCACGAGCGCGAGGATGGCGTCGGTCTGGTCGGGCGTGACGCCGTTGAGCCGCGCAATGCGCACGTGGGCGTCGCACTGCGGCGCGGTCTCGGGACGCGCCGCCAGCGCGGCGACGGTCACGAGCTCGCGCGTCCGCCAGTCAAGGACGTCGCGCGCGAAGATGTCGCCGAAGAGATGCGCCTTGAGGTAGGCGTCGAGCTGCGGGTGGAAGTCGAAGAGCGGCCCCGCCACCGGCCCGCCGCAGAGCTTCGTCTGGTTCGCCGTGCCGATGGTCAGGGAGTCTGCGCCGAGCGTGATCGGCTCGCCCGAAGCGCCTGCCCCACCGGTTCCGCTCTGCGTCTCTGCGTCTCTGCGTGAGTTCACCTGCATCAGCGTCGCGGCCGCGTTGAGCGCACGGGGGAAGCCACAGTAGGCGTAGAGCTGGCCGACGACCTCCTTGGCCTCGTCGAGCGAGAGGCCGGCGTCGAAGCCTTCGCCGAAGGCGGCGGCGAGGGCGTCCTGGTCGCCGCGCGCGACGGCGGCGCCGATTTTGGCGAGGGCGGTGTCCTTTGCGTCGAGGACGGCGGCTTGTGCCGCGAGGGCGGTTGCGGTCATGACGATGGCTCCTGCGATTCGTTTGTTCATGTTTGGGCGCTCCTATTTCAGCGGTAGGAATTCTTGAGGATGGGCGGTTGGGTGGTTTACCAGTTGGTGGACTTGCCGGTTTCCTTGCGATATTGCTTGAGCAGGGCGGAGAGCGGAGGGAGCCTGGCGATGCCGCCGAGGCGCTTGGCCTCCTCGTAGTACCAGATCTTGAAGTCGACGCGCCGTTCGGCGCGGCGGTATTCGTCGAGGCGGGCGGAGACCTCGGCGCGGTGTTTGCGGAGGATGGCGAGGCGCGCGTCGGGCGTGCCGGGGCCGGAGGCCCGCATGAAGTCGCGGATCGACGCGAGCGGCATCCCGGTGTCTCGCAGGCACACGACGAGCGAGAGCGCCGCGAGGTCGTCCTCGGAGAACCGCCGCCGGCCGCTCGTGCGGCGCAGGTGCGGGAGAAGGCCGAGCCGGTCGTAGTAGCGAAGCGTGTCGGGCGGAAGCCCCGACCGCGCGCTCGCCTCGGCGATGGAGAGCAGTTTCGTGGGTTTCATGCGGGGCATCCTAGCACTTGGAGCGCACTCCAAGTCAAGGGGGATTTTCGTCTAGCCGCGGCGGCGGCCGTCGAAGCCGGCGAGGCGCGCGAGGAAGAGCAGGCCGCGCGCGCAGAGCTCGACGGCCATCGCGATCCACGCGCCGGCGAGGCCGTGGCGCGCGACGAGCCACGCCGCGAGCGGGATGCGCAGGCCCCACATGCTGGCGAGGTTGAGGAGGCTCGGCACGAGCGTGTCGCCCGCGCCGCGCAGCGCGCCGCCCGCGACGATGGACGCCGCGAAGA
>JAFPUX010000090.1 GCA_017413145.1 Kiritimatiellia bacterium
CGCACGTAGTTCCACTCGTTGCAGTGGCTCTCGGTCTTCGCGTAGCCGTTCGCGTCCAGGAGTTCGCGGATCCGGCGGGCGTTCCACGCGATCCACTTGGGCTCCTTGGCGTAGACGTGCCACGAGAAGAAGTCCATCGGGACCTTGCGCCGGCCCATCTCCTCGACGAACGCCGTCTCCCACTCCCACTTGCCGCAGCAGGCGGGGCCGCCGATCTTGAGCTTCGGGAAGCATTTCTTGAGGTGCTTCGCGGCGGTCTCGTAGAGGTCGTAGAACTGCTCCGCCGTTCCGGTCCAGGTCTTCTTCTCGGAGACGGGAAGGCCCATCCAGTCGCAGAGGTCGGGCTCGTTCCAGATCTCCCAGTATTTGATCCCGTAATGGTGGCCCTTCGCCCAGCCCTCGTTGAGGTGGCGGATCAGGTGCTCGCAGACGACCGCCCACTTTTTGAAGTCCTTCGGCGGGAAGATGTAGTACTTCTTCGGCAGATGCTCGATCTTCTGGCCGAGGCGGAAATAGGGTTCGGTCCCGGCCGAGAGAATCTGCTCCATGTACATGTCCGTGAGGTCGAAGTCGTAGCTCGCGGGATCGAGCGGGTCGGCGTCGAAGTCCGGGAACACGGCCGAGATGTCGACCGTGTGTTCGCCGCCGTAGCCGTTGAAGAACGCGGCGTCGTGCGTCCGCGCGTAGGGGATTTCGAGCGCCTTGTACGTCGGCAGGTTTCCGCGCGTCTGGTCCTTGCCGGCGACGACGGGGCCGTTGTTCACGGCGTTCATCGGCTTGACGGGGCCGAGGATTTCGGAGGGGTGGATGGTGATCGTGTTCATGGGTTGTCTCCTTCAGTTCGTTTGGCGCGCGGCGGTTCCGCAGGCGAGGTCGAGGACGACGCGCAACGCGGCTTCGAATTCTTCGATGACCAGGAATTCGCGCTCGCCGTGGCAGTTGCGTCCGCCGAAGCCGATGTTGGGACACGGGATGCCGCGCCACGAAAGCGTGGCGCCGTCCGTCCCGCCGCGCACCGACGAGAGGCGCGGCGCGTACCCGGCGGCGGCAATGGCGTCCGCCGCGGCGCGCACGAGCGCGGGGCGGCTCCGCAGCGCGTCCTCCATGTTGCGGTACTGGTCGCGGATTTCGAGCGAGACGGTCCCGTCGCCGTATTTCGCGTTGAGGTCGCGTGCGATGAATCCGAGCTCCTCCTTGCGCCGCGCGAAGACCTCCGGATCGAAGTCGCGGACGAGGACCTGGAGCCGCGCCCCGCCGACCGTCCCCGCGATTTCGTCGGGATGGTAGAACCCGTCGCGCCCGTCGGTCTTCTCCGGGCATTCGTCCTTCGGGAGCGCGGCGAGAATCTCGGCCGCGACCTTGACGGCGTTGACCATCACGCCCTTGGCGGAGCCGGGATGGACGGCGACGCCGCGCACCTTGAACGTCGCGAGCGCGGCGTTGAAGTTCGCGCAGCCGACGGCCGAGAGGTCCGAGCCGTCGACCGTGTAGGCGATGCGCGCGCCGAACGCGTCCGCGTCGAAGCCGAGCGGGCCTTCGCCGATCTCCTCGTCCGGCGTGAACGCGATGCGGACCTCGCCGTGCGGCGGCGCGTCCGGCGCGAGCAGCGCGGCGGCGGCCGAAACGACGATCGCCAGGCCCGCCTTGTCGTCCGCGCCGAGCAGCGTGGTGCCGTCGGTCACGACGAGCTCCTTCCCGGCGAGGCGCGCGAGCTCCGGCGTCGTGGCGGGGTCCAGCGAAATCCCCGAACCGCCGAGCGGCAGCACGCCGCCCTCGTAGCGGACGACGCGCGGCTTCACGCCGGCGCCGGACGCCTCCTCGGCGGTGTCGAGGTGCGCGACGAACCCGAGCGCGGGCTCGTTCCCGCGCCCGGGCGACGCGGGAACCGCCGCGTAGACGTAGCCGTCGGCCGAGTGGCGCACGTCGCGCGCGCCGAGGGCGCGGAGCTCGTCCGCGACGGCCGCGCCGAGCGCGAGCTGGCCGGGCGTGGACGGGTGCGTCCCCGTCTTCGGGGACGACTGCGTGTCGAACGAGACGTAGCGCAGGAAGCGCTGCAGGGCGGGACTCACGGCGCGGCGGGGGAAGGCAGTTCGAGGGCGGGAAACCAGACGCCGCGGCGCGGCGAGAAGGCGAGCGTCGCGACGCCGCAGTACGGGAACGAGAAGCTCCCGACCGGGAACGCGCGGACGCCGAGGAGGAACGCGAGCATCGCGTTCAGGGAACCGCCGTGCGCGAAGACCGCGACGGTCTTCTTCTCCGCGCCCTCGTCGCAGGTCCAGCCGCCCTGGCGCGCATGCCAGCCGACGGACGCGAGCGCCCCGAGCAGCGCCGGGACGACGCGCGCGAGGACGTCGAACGTCCCTTCGCCGAGCTCGGTCTTCCACGTCTCCTCCGCGTAGCGGTCGGCGTCGCGTGCGGCCATCGCGGAGGCCTCGGTCGACGTGGCGTACCGGAATTCCGGCGAGGGCGTCCACTCCTGCAGGCCGGGGACGCGGACGACTTCGAGGCCGCGGCCCGCGAGCGCGCGCTCGGCCGTTTCGACGGCGCGGCCGTAGGGGGACGAGAACGCGACGTCGACCGGCGTCGCGGCGAGCGCGCGGCCGAGCGCTTCGGCCTGCGCGACGCCCTCGGGATGGAGGCACCCCGCCACGGGCGAGGCCGGTTCGCAGTACGGATCGCCCGCCATGCGGGCGTGTCGGATCAGGAGCAGTTTCATGGTGTCGGGGTCCGGAGCGGCTTTTTCCAGTAAGCGGTGTATTCGACGTTGCCGGACGCGCCGCGGATCGGGGATTCGCAGACGCCGGCCCATTCGAGGCCGAGTTCGCCGGTGCCGAAGGCGCGGACGCTTTCGACGACCTGCGCGCGGACGGCCTCGTCGCGCACGATGCCGCCGCGGCCGACCTGTTCGCGCCCGGCCTCGAACTGCGGCTTGATCAAGGTGACGATCCCGCCGCCCGGCGCGAGGACCGCGGCCATCGGCGGGAGGATGAGCCGCAGCGAGATGAACGACACGTCGCACACGGCGAACGCCGGGACCCACGGCAGGTCCGCGGCCGTGAGCGCGCGGCAGTTGAACCCCTCCTTCACCCAGACGCGCGGATCGGCGCGCAGACGCGGATGGAACTGGTCGTGCCCGACGTCCACCGCCGCCACGCGCGCCGCGCCGTGCTGCAGCAGGCAGTCCGTGAAGCCGCCGGTCGACGCGCCGACGTCGAGGCAGTCGAGACCCTCGACGGAGAATCCAAAATGCGAGAACGCCCCTTCGAGCTTCCAGCCGCCGCGGCTCACGAACCGCTCGGGCTCCTCCACTTCGACCTTCGCGTCGTCGCGCACCTGGTTGCCGGGCTTGGGGTTCGCGACGCCCTCCACGCGCACCTTGCCCTCGCGAACGAGGCGCTGCGCGAGCGAGCGCGACTCCGCGAGGCCGCGGGCGACCAGGAGCTCGTCGAGGCGGACTTTCATGACAGGACGGCGCGGATTTCGCGCGCCATGCCTTCGAGAAACTGCGCCGGGCCGAACTTCTCCGCGTTCGCGCGGATCGCCCCGGGGTCCCAGTCCGTCCGCGCGGCGCGCTGCACGGCGTCCTCGAGCGCCTCCTCGGCCTGCTCGGGGAAGAAGACGCCGGACACGCCGTCCGCGACCGTCTCGAGCGCGCCGCCGCGGCCGAACGCCACGACCGGGCGCCCGCACGCCTGCGCTTCGAGCGGCACGATGCCGTAGTCCTCCTCGCCCGGGAAGACGAGCAGGCGGCAGCGGCGGTAGAGGCCGACGATCTCCTCGTCGGAAAGCCGCCCGAGGAACTGCACGCTCGGCCCCGCCGCGCGGCGCAGCGCGGCTTCGCACCCGCCCGCGCCGACGATCTTGAGCGGCCAATTGTTTTTCGAGTAGACGCGGACCGCGAGGTCGACCTTTTTGTAGGGAACAAGCGCCGAAACGATCAGGTCGAAGCCGCCTTCGCCCGGGAACGCGCCCGGCGTGCAGCGCACGAGGTCGACGGGCGGGTAGACGACGGTCGACTCGCGCCCGTAGAAGTCCCGGATCCGCTTGGCGACGTGGTTGCTGATCGCGACGAAGCGGTCGACGTCCGCCGCGGTGCGCCTGTCCCACGCGCGGAGGCGGGCGAGGAGCGGCTTCACGAGCGCGGCCTTGGCGCGGGACGTGCCGAAGTACTCCTCGTAGAACGTCCAGGCGTAGCGCATCGGCGTGAAGACGACCGAGAGGTGCTTCGCGCCCTCCGGCTTGCGGAAGCCCTTGGCGACGCAGTGCGACGTCGTGAGCAGGAGCTTCGTCTCCGGCGGGATGCGCGTCCGCCCCGCGGCCCACGGCAGCAGCGGCAGCAGCTTGCGGAAGTGGCGGATCGCGCCCGGCAGCCGGGCGACCGGGGACTGCAGGAGCGGATGCGACGCGATGTCGCGCGACACGAGCGAGCGGTCGCCCACGACCGTCGCGACCGGCGCGAGCGGGAACGCGCGGCAGAAGTACTCGAGGACGCGCTCGCCGCCGCGCATGCCGGTGAGCCAGTCGTGCCCGAGGCAGACGGCCGCCCCGCCGGCGGCTTCGGCGAGGACGCTTTCGTTCGGCGCATGCGTGTCCATGCACGCGGAGTCTACCAAAACCCGGCGCGGAATGCACGGCCAAAACGCGGCGAAAAATCCGCTTGACTCGAAGGCCGCAAAGGAGTAGAGTCTGCGCCGTTTTCCGGCACCCGCCAGGACGACGCCGGGGGATTAGCTCAGTTGGTTAGAGCGTTTGCTTGACATGCAAAAGGTCGGTGGTTCGAGTCCACTATCTCCCACCATTCTGCGCGCCGCGCGGTCCGAACCCGCGCGGCGCGCTTTCCTTCCCGGCCCCCGCCGCCCCATGCCCCAGAAGACCTTCCCCTTCACGATCGAGACCGTGCGCAGCATGGAGGCGCGCACGCCGACGCCGTTCCACGTCTACGACGCGGCCGGCATCCTCCGGCGCGCGAAGGCGCTCGACGAGGCGTTCTCCTGGAGCCCGGGCTTCCGCAACTACTTCGCCGTCAAGGCCACGCCGAACCCCGCGATCCTGAAGCTGCTCGGCGGCGCCGGCTCCGGCGCGGACTGCTCGTCGCTCGCCGAGCTCGTCCTCGCCGAGCGCGCCGGCCTGCGCGGCGAGCGCGTGATGTTCACGAGCAACGACACGCCCGCGGAGGAGTTCGTCAAGGCCGCGGAGATGGGCGCGATCCTCAATCTCGACGACCTCACGCACGTCGAATTCGTCCACCGGACGCTCGGCCGCCTGCCGGAGCTCATGTGCGCGCGCCTCAACCCCGGCCGCGCCAAGGAAGGCAACGCGATCATCGGAAAGCCCGAGGAAGCCAAGTACGGTTTCACGCCCGAGCAGATGTTCGAGGGCTACCACGCGATGAAGGAGCTGGGCGTGAAGCGCTTCGGCATCCACGCGATGGTCGCCTCCAACGAGCGCAAGCCGGAGTACTTCGCCGAGACGGCGCGCATCGTCTTCACGCTCCTCGCCCAGCTCTCGCGGACGCTCGGGATCGAGTTCGAGTTCGTCGACCTCGGCGGCGGCATCGGCATTCCCTACCGCCCGGAGGAGGACGAAGTGGACCTCGCGGCGGTCTCCGCCGGCGTGAAGCGCGAGATGGAGAACGTTCTCGTGAAGAACGGGATCAAGCCGCCGCGGCTCTGCATGGAGTGCGGGCGCGCGATCACCGGCCCGTGCGGGTGGCTCCTTTCGCGCGTGCTGCACGTCAAGGACACCTACAAGAAGTACGCCGGGCTCGACGCCTGCATGGCGAACCTCATGCGCCCCGCGATGTACGGCGCCTACCACCACATCACCGTCTTCGGCAAGGAAAACGCGCCGGCGGACGAGGTCTACGACGTCACCGGCTCGCTCTGCGAGAACAACGACAAGTTCGCGATCGACCGTCCCCTCCCCCGCCTCGCGCCGGGCGACCTGCTCGCCATCCACGACACGGGCGCGCACGGCCACGCGATGGGCTTCAACTACAACGGCAAGCTGCGCAGCGCCGAATGGCTCGTCATGCCGGACGGCGTCCCGCGCCTGATCCGCCGCGCCGAGACGCTCGACGACCTGTTCGCCACCCTGGTCCCGCCGGTCCGGACCGGAACGGAGGAAACGCAATGACCCGCTGCCCCTACTGCCGTTTCTCCGGCCGGTGGAAGCCCGGCCGCCCTCACTGGATGAAATGGACGCCCGGCCCGATGCGCAACGTCCGCTGCAACCGCTGCGGCCACGAGTACGCGATCTGGCTCGGGTTCATCGCGCTGCGCCACCGGACCGCGCGCCCGATGACGAAGCTCTGGAACTGGGTCCTGATCTTCGCGCTCGTCCTCGGCCTGGCGTTCGTCCTGCCGAAGGTCCTCGCGCGCTAGCCCTTCTTCGGCGCCGCCGCGCGGCGCAGGTAGGGCATGTAGCGGCGCGTGTAGTCGAGCCCCGACACCACGACGAGCGCGAGCAGCAGCCCCTCCATCGCGTAGACCGCGGCGGGCGGCAGGAACGAGCGGCCCGCCCATGCGCCTTCGGCGCGGGCGAGGACCGCGACGCCGAGGTGCAGGTGCACCAGCAGCAGGATCGGGAACGCGAGGAACGTCCGCAGCTTGCCCGAGAAGGACGCGCGAACGTCCGCGTCGAATTCGCTCCCCACCGACCGCAGGAACGACGCCCACTGGTCGCGCAGCATCGACACGACGTCCAGCGCGAGCAGGACCGCCGCGTGCGGGACGTCCTCGAGCCAGAGCGCGACGAACGTCGCCGCCGGCATCGTGCAGATCCAGAAGACCTTGTCCATGAGCGGGTCGGCCAGCGCGCCGAACCGGCTCGCCACGCCCCAGCGGCGCGCGAGCATGCCGTCGAAGAGGTCCGTGACGGCGGAGAGCGCCATCAGCCCGGCGCCGGCGCCGAGCAGCGCGGGCGAGGGCCGGGCGAGGTTGGCCAGGACGCAGAGCGTCCCCGCGACGACCAGCGGCGCGCGGACGAGCGTGAGGAACGTGACGAAAGCGAACTTGCCCATGGCGCGCGGATTCTAGCACGGACGCCGCGCCGCGGCAACCGTCCGCCGCGCGGCGTTTTTTTCGTTTGATTCCGTTTCGCCGGGGTGATACAATCGGGCGCGTCTCCGGAACCCGTTTCAACAACCCCGAAAACCACACCATCCATGAAAGACGTCCGTCCCGATTTCGCCAAGCTCGCCTCCACCCCGCGCGCGTTCCTCGACGCCGACCAGCGCCTCGTCGGCTGCCCGCCCGCCATCGCCATCACGCCCGTCGCCGACGGCCGCCCGTCCGCCTACGACGTGAACGTCGAAAAGACCTGGCGCATGGCCGAGAAGACCTACGACCTCATCCGCGAGCACGTCCGCTACCCCGACGGCACGCCCGTCCGCGTCGTCGTCGCGCCCGAGATCGTCTACGGCCCGCGCTCCGGCGCCCGCGCCCAGGCCTACTACGCCACGCAGAACGTCTGCGCCAACATCTGGGTCGCCCGCTCCTGGTGCTACTCCGACGAGCTCATGAGCGCCTGCCAGGGCATCGGCTCCTCCGAGTGGCAGCAGTGCGCCTACGGCCTCAACCAGACCGACCGCCCCGGCGCCGTCTGGCTCAAGGCGTTCACCGCCGCGATGGACGAGAAGGAGCGCCCGATCTTCTGCATCTACAACCCCGACCTCGAGGACGAGAACGGCCCGCTCTGCGACTACGTCGCGACGCGCCTGCTGCGCTTCGCGCGCTGCGCGGCCGCCGTCGGCTACCTCCGCGGCAAGAACTTCCTCGGCGTCGGCGGCGTCGCGATGGGCATCATCGGCTCGGACCTGCGCCGCAACGTGATGCTCCACACCTTCGGCATGGGCTCCTGCTCGTTCGACATGTCGGGCCTGCACACCCGCATCGACGAGAAGTTCTACGACAACGACGAGCTCAAGCGCGCCTGCGAGTGGTTCAAGAAGACGTTCAAGATCGTCTACGGGAACAAGAACAACGGCAAGCTCCCGCGCCCGCTCCCCGAGGACGAGCTGATCCGCCAGTGCCTCCGCGAGGCGATCCTCGTGCGCGACCTCATGCAGGGCAACGCGAAGCTCGCGCGCCGCACGCCCTCGTGGGTCCCCGGCTACAAGCACGTCGAATGGGCGCAGGGCTACAACGCCATCGCCGCCGGCACGCAGGGCCAGCGCCAGTGGACGGACGGCAATCCGAACTTCGACGTCTGCGAGTCGATCCTCAACTCGATGGTCGACTGGAACGGCTTCCGCGCGCCCTACGTCGTCGCCACCGAGAACGACGGCAAGAACGGCATCGGCATGGCCGTCGGC
>JAFPUX010000091.1 GCA_017413145.1 Kiritimatiellia bacterium
CCGCTCGGCGGAACCGCCGCCGCGATCCGCGCGCGCGGCCTCGAGGCGGGTCTCTGGACCGCGCCGTTCCACGCCGCGCCGGAGAGCGCGGTCTTCCGCGCGCATCCCGAGTGGTTCGTGCGCGGCCGCGACGGCGCGCCGCTGCTCGTGCGCGGGTTCACGTCGCCGCTTTGGGCGACGCTCGACGCCTCGCGCCCCGACGTCCGGGCGCACCTTGCGGAGACCTTCCGAACGCTGCGCGACGCGGGCTTTTCCTACTTCAAACTCGACGCGCTCGGCTTCGCGATCCCGGACGGCGTCTTCGCCGATTCCGCCGCGACGCCCGTATCCGCGTTCCGCGCCGGTCTCGCTGCGATCCGCGAGGCGGTGCCGGACGCGTGGCTGCTCGGCTGCGGCGCGCACCACCTCGCCACGCTCGGGCTCGTCGACGCCAACCGCCTGGGCGGCGACACGGCCGCGGAGTCCGGTGCGAAAATCGAGCACGCCGCGCTCCAGACGCTCGCCAAGTTCTGGACGTTCGGTCGCTGGTTCGCGCCGGATCCGGACGTCGTCGTCGTGCGCGAAAGCGTGCCGGACGGCGCCGCGCGCGTCTCCGCGCTCGCCGCGATCCTGACCGGCTGCGCGATCTCGGGCGACCGCGTCGAACAACTTCCGCCGGAACGCCTCGCCCTGCTCGGCCGTGCCGCGCGGTTGCGCGTGCGCGACGTGCGTCCCGCGGCGGACGTCGAACCGTCGCTCTGGCCGCGGCTCTTCTTCGGCTCGCTCGCGGACGGACGTCCCGCCGCCGCCGTCCTCAATTCGCGCGACGCGCCGTTCGAAATCGGCTTCGACGCGCTTGACGGCTTCCCGCGCGGCGCGCCCGTCGAAGAGCTGCTCCATCCCCTCGGCCGGCTCTCCGGCCGCACGCTCGCCGTGCCGCCGCACGACGCGGCGCTGCTCGTTCCGGCCGTTTCCGCCTAGCGGCGGGACGCGGCGGCTTCGGCGGCGGCGCGGGCCTCCGCGTAGGAGCGGCGGAAAAAGATCGTCCAGGCGGTCTGCTGGTCCGTCGCGTTGAGGCCTTTCGCGAGCGACGGGTCCTTGCGCGCCTTCGTGACGTTCGTCCAGTTCACCTCGTAGGGCTCGACGGGCATGCGCTCCAGCAGGCGCATCGCCTCCGGGCAGGCGTCCGGACCGCCGGCGGCGAGGATCGCGCGCCACGCGGCGCGCAGCTCCTCGCCCGAGTCCATGCACATCGCGCGGACGAACGAGCGGAGGAACGAGAAGTGCGAGGCGGTCCAGCGCGGCTCGTAGGTGAACGCATGCGCGAGTTCGTAGGCGTCGACGGCCGGGTCGAGCAGGTCGTCCGACGTCGTGCCGGCGCGCGCCTTCGCGCGGGCGTCGACCGCGGGGTTCTCCGCATCGGGGTAGAAGTCGCGGCGGATCGGCAGGCGGCGCAGGGCGTGCTTTTCCGGGCCGCCGGGCGTGCCGGGCTTGCCGTTCCAGAGCTTCTGGCCGTCCTCGGAGAGAACGAATTCGATGAAGCGCGCGCCGAGCTCGCGGTGGTCCGCGCCGCGCAGGAGCGAGATCGGGTCGCCCGAGATGGACGAGCCGCCGCGCGGCGTCACGTAGAGGAGGCGGTCGACGCCGTCCGCGGTGCGCGTCGTCTCCGCCTGCACGCGGCCGTAGAAGTCGATGCAGACGCCCGCCGCGGCGTCGCCGGCGGAGACGTCCTGCGGGGGCTTGCCCGCGGCGTCGGTGAAGTAGCGCGCGTTCGCGCCGATGCGCTGCAGCAGGCGGATGCCGGCCAGCCAGCCGGCTTCGACCGTGGTTTGGTAGTTGGGTGGTTGGGTGGTTGGGTGGTTGGGTGGTTGGGGCGCCGTCGGGAACGGGAGTTCGAGGCCGTTCGCGATCGCGCGCTCGTTCGCGTCAATCTGTTCCGGCGTGAAGCCGGCGGCGAGGACGAAGTCGCGGCAGGTCGAGTGGAGGATCATCTCGAAGGCCTTGGCGATGGAGCCCGACTTGGTGGGGTCGGTGACGGCGACCTGGCCGACGAGCCGCGGGTCCGCGAGGTCGCGCCACGCGCGCGGCTGGCGCGCGGTTCCGTCGGCGTTCGTGACGCCGAGCTCGACGAGCCGGTCGGGGTTGGCGCAGATGCCGAAGCCGGAGAGTACCGCGGAGAAGAAGGCCTTTCCGAGCCAGACCTCGCCGCCGAGTCCTTCTGGGATCATCGTGGCGCCGTCGGCTTCCGCGAAGAGACCGGCGGGGACGGCGCCGTCCGGCCACGGCGGAACGGTGAGCCCCTGCGCTGCGGCGGCGCCGTGGTCGTAGGTTCCGCCGCCGAAGAAGACGTCGATCTTGCAGCCGTAGTCCGCGGGGTCGTCGTGCGGGCGGAATTCGTCCCACGCGGCGGCCGCGGCGTCGTCCGCCGGGGGGCGCGCGGCGAGCGCGCC
>JAFPUX010000092.1 GCA_017413145.1 Kiritimatiellia bacterium
AGCGCCTGGCGGAAATCCTTGACCGTCCGCCCCGCCGCGGATTCGAGCAGCGCCTTCGCCTCGCGCCGCGCGGCTTCCAGCCGCCCGCGGAGCGGCTGCGGGAAGAGGCGCGGCGCGGCGTCGTCCAGCAGGAGCGTGGCGGGGTGCGGGTCCCGCAGGCCGTGCGCCTCGCGGAACGCCTGCGCGAGCCGCCGGTACTGCATGAGCGAGACGTAGTGCTTGAGGAGCCACGGCGCGCGGTCGCCGATCCAGCCGCGCAGGCCGGGTTTGCGCCCGACGATCTCGCCCGCCTCCGTACGGATCAGCGAGCTGTCGACGCCGGCCTCGGCGTCCAGGAGCAGCGACCCGCAGCGGATCTTTTCCGCGACGCGCCCGCGGCCGCGGGCGGCCTGGTAGGCCTCGACGATGTCTTTGATGTCTGGCATCGGATTGATTGACGAGCGGCAGAGCCGGCGGATGGGCGCGCCGGCGCGGCGGCGTTCGCCGGGGGCGGGCGGCGGCGCGAAACCGCGGGCGATCGCGTCGCGGACGGTTGCGAACCAGCGGGACCAGGCGCGCTCGCGGCGACGGCGGAACGCCGCGCGGCGGGCTTCGGCCCGTGGCGCGAGCCACGGCGGCGGGGCGGAGCGCTCCGCGCAGGCGGCGCGGTTGCGTTCCATCGCCTCGCGGCAGATGGCCTCCTGCGTGTGCTTGAACTGGTTGACGAGCGCCATGTAGCGACGGTCGTAGCCGTGGAAGCAGGACGCGGGGTCGGGATTGGCCGACAGGGCGCGGACGCCCTCGATGAACGCCCGCTTCGCATCCGCGAGGCGCTTCTCGTCCCAGTAGCGGCCCTTGCGGCGGAAGAGGTCGTAGCGCTTCTGGAAGAAGACGGCCGCCTCGCGGATGAACCCGTCGGCGCCGTGGTCGATCCAGTTGATCAGCGCGAGCGTGAGCGCGCCGTCGGTGTAGCCTTGCGCGCGCATCATGCGGTCGACGGCCTGGACGCCTTCGAAGACACCGGTACTTGGCATGGCGGGGGGCGGGGAAGGAAAGGAAGGGAAAGGAAATGGAGGGCGGGGAACGGGAATCGGAACGCGGAGAATTAGGAAGAGGGAATCGGAACGCGGAAGAGGGCGCGGGAAGCGAAAAGACGGTTGGGGAGACCTTTCGAAGCGGGAGTCTGGCATAAAGAGCCGCTGGCGTCAAGGAAAATTTATTACGGTCGGCATATTGTAATTTCTTGTGATTCTGATAACTGAACAACGGAACGGGAAACGGGCGGGAAAAAGATTTTACTGGAAAACCGAGGGGCGTTGTTCGTATTAATGCATGAAGTCCGGCTTCCCGCCATGAAACGCCTTGTCCGCATCCTCCCGCTCTTCGCCCTCGCCGCCGCGCGGGCGGCGGCGGAGCCCGTCGTGCCCGCGCTTCCCGAGGGCGGCTGCGTCCGGAGTGGGGCAGGGCGCGTGCTCGAAGACAGGCTGTCCCGGCTCGATCCGGACGATCCGGAGGCTGGATCCGATCGTCCCCTCCAGCCGTCCGGCGCGGCGGCGCGCGCGTTCCGCTTCCTTGCCGGAATGCAGCGGGAGGACGGTTCCTGGCCCGGCGACCCGCCGGAAATGGCGACGGCGTGGGTGCTCCTCGCGGCGCTCTACAACGGATGGTCCGACGAGGACGAGGGACGGGACGCGTTCGCGCGGGGCGTCGGATTCCTCGTCGGGGCGATGCGCGGGGACGGATCCTTCGACGACGGGCCGTTCCCGCCGGGGCTGGGCGAACCGCGCGCCCCGGCGCTCGCGCTCCTCTACGCCGCGGACGCGACCCGCAATCCGCGCGTCCGGGAGGCGGCGGACGCGGCCGCGCGCGCCGCGTTCGGGACGAACGCCCCGCCCGACCTCTTCCGTTCGCTCGAACTCCTTTCGTTCCACCCGGCCTTCGGTCCCGCCTTCCGCGAACTGCGCGAGGAGCGCGCCCGGTCGCTCGTTCCGACGGAACCGCGAGACGGTCGCCCGGCGGGCCGCTGGACCTCCTCGCCGGACTACGGCGAACTCGCCGACGTCCTGCCGAACCTGCCGTCCGCCTCCCTCGTCTGGGTTCTCGGCGGGGGTTCGAATCGCGTGACCGTCTGCCACCCGGGGGGCGAACGGACCTTCGTCCGGACGCCCGAATCGGAATCCGTCCTCGCCACCGCCGCCTCGCTGCTTGTCCCGGGAGGGATGGGCGTCGTCAGCCGGCGTCCCCCGTTCCCGACGGCGGAGGAGGTCGCCCGCGCGACCGCGCCCCTCAACGAGCGTTTCGCGACGGACCGCTTTGTCCGGAATGCCGCGCTGCGTTGGCTCCGCGAGCGCCAAGCGCCCGACGGCTCCTGGCCCGGCGACGATCCGGTCGTCGACACCTCGCTTGCGCTGCTCGCGTTCGCGGCCGGGGAAGGCAACGGCGGCGATCTCGTCTACGGACTCGGCACCGACGGGCTGTCCCGCGCGATCCGGTTCCTCGCCGCATCGGTCCGCGAGGACGGTTCGTTCCCCGTCCGCGACCCCGACGGCGACGCCGCGTCGCTCCCCGTCCTCGCCATCCGCGCCTGCTCCGAGATTTCGCCGCACCCCGAAGTCCGCGCACTGCTCCGCAAGGCCGGCGCCAAGCCCTACGACGCCGGCGTCGAATACACCTTCGGCGACCGACTCGCGCTCGCGTGGCCCGCCCTTCCGCGCGCCGACTGGGATGCATTCCGCGAGGCCGACCGCCGCGCGCGGCGCTGGGACGTCCCGCCGGCGAGCCCCCTCGAACCCCTCTATAGCCCGAAGCCCATCCTGCATTGGGACGAACCGCCAACCGGGCCCTTCCTCGCCGAGAGCTCCCCGCTTCCGGCGGCGGCCTTCCGTCCGCTCCCCGCCGACGCCGCCCCGGAAGCCCGCGCCCTCCGCGCCACCTGCCGCTGGCTGCTCGTCCCGCCCGGCCGCTCCGTTCGTCCGCCCGCTCGGGCTTTCAACGAAGCGACCGTCACGGCCCGCCGACACGCGGAGGGCGCGCCGGCGCATGCCGAAGACCCCGCCACGAACGCAGCGGCGGCCGAGTTCTCGGCGGCCGATGCCTTGAAGGCGCTTGAGACCTATGCTCGCATCGAGCGCACCTTGTGCGACTTGATTCGCGAGAGTTCCTCTCCTACAACGGTCTCGAACGTGTTCGCCGTCTACGGCGCCGGATACATCCATTCCTCCAACGCCATTCCGCTTCTCTTCGACATCATCGCCGCCGCGGGAATGAACGAACCAAGACGCCTGTATTCCGACGCGACGCCTTGGGACGATCCGGAAGAACCGCCGGAAGGCGAAGTGGTTTTCGTGTCTTTCAACCGGTCGATCTACCCGAAGCCTCCAACTCCGGCGGTGGGAGCCCTTACGCAAATGCCGGTTCCGTTCGGCTCGTTGAAACGGGCGATGTCCTCCGACGGAACGGACGACCGCTCCCGCGAGCTTTTCGCCTGGGTCGCGGCGGCCAAGTACGGCCCCGAGTTCTTCGGCTGGCTGGACGGCGAGTTCGAAGCGAACCCGGGAAAATGGCGGTCGCTAAAATCCTTCGCGGACAAACGGCTGACAGGACGAAAACCGTTTGCCATGGTGATCTACGGATCGCACCTCAAAAAGGTCGTCGGCGAAGACATTTGGCAATTCGACCGGATGGTGTCGTCATTGCGCGACCGCGCCAGGACCGCCAAGAAGGATGGGGACGAAACCTCCTACCGGAGAATCGTGTCCTGCTTGGCGGCGATGGGAGAACCCGTCGAAAAAGCGACATTCCAACAATTCATGGATTCGGTGGAACGCATGGCCGCCGCGCCCGACGCGGATGAATCCCACGCAGAGAGAGCAGAGCCCGTAGAGCCGAAACTTCGCGCGGAGGGCGCGGAGGATTGATTTCAATTTGGCTTTGTGGGCAATTGTGAACAATTGAGATTTGTGAACAATCCCGAACACCCCGCCACGAAATGAAACACCTCGCCCTCCTTCTCTTTCCCGTGCTCGCGCTCGCCGCGGACCAGGCCGAGCCGCGGATCTTGCGCCGCTACGGCGCGGACGCGACCGCGCCGATCGTCGACGCCACGCTGTCGTGGCTTCGCGCGCAGCAGCGCGACGACGGTTCCTGGCCGGGCGATCCGCCGGCCGCCACGACCGCGCTGGCGCTGCTCGCCCACGTGGTCCACTCCGACCTGCCGGGGGACGGCACGGAGGCCGGCGCCGCCGTGGAATGCGGCTTCGGCTTCCTGCTTGCGGACCTCGACCCGGGGACGGGCCGGTTCCTTTCGGCCGCGGCCGACCCGCTCGTGCAGCCGCT
>JAFPUX010000093.1 GCA_017413145.1 Kiritimatiellia bacterium
AGCGGCAGCGCGGAAATGTTCGCGCGAACCTCCGCGAGCGTCGTGTGATGGTGGTGGTCGTGATGGTTTGGATGGTCCGGATGGTCGTGGCCTTCGGTTTCCCCGTGCACGGCCACGTCGAAAAGCGTTCCCGCGAGTCCGCCGCGGGTCGCGCGGGCGGCGCGCAGTTCCACGCCGGGCGGCATCGCCGCGGCGAGGCGCGCGAGCGACGCGTCGCGGTCGGGGACGAGCTCCAGCAGCGCGGCGGCGAGCATGTCGCCCGCCGCGCCGGATTCGAGTTGCAGGTACAGCGTCTTCATGGCGGGCAATCATGCCACAAACGGCCCGGCGCCCGCAAGCCCCGGGGCGCGGGTCAGGGCGCGACGAAGGCCTTTTCCCAGCGGTGCGCGGTGTGGTCGCGGAAGAAGACGCCGTAGGACGCGCCGCCGTACCATTCGAGGATCGCGGAGCGGACGGCGTTGCCGCGCCGGTTCTCGAGCGAGGCGACGTCGAACTGCGTGACGGCCGAACCGTCGATTCCGGAAATCTGGCGCAGGCAGTCCTGGCCGCCCCACTTGAAGTCGCCGATGTGGCAGTGCCCGTAGAAGTGCGCGACGACGTTCGGAGGAAGCGGCCGCAGGAGCGCCATCAGGTCCGAGGCGCGGTTGCCGCCGGGGAACGCGTAGTGCGACATCGTGAAGACCGGCTTGCCGAGCGCGGCGATTTTCGCGCGTGCGCGGGCCGGTGCGTCCGGGTCGGGGTAGGGGACCGGTCCCGACGCGCCGTGCGCGCCGCCGTGCACCGCGATCCAGGACCCGTCTTCCGCGGCGTGGTCGGAGAAGAGCGCGAGCGCGACGCCGCCGAAGTCGGCGACGAGGAGCCAGTCGCGGACGGACGCGGTCGTGTGCCACTGCGGTTCGCGCAGGACGCGGTCGCGCATGGGGATCTCCGTGCGGCCGGCCGGGGGAGGCGTCGACCAGCGCTGGAAGTCGAATTCGTGGTTGCCCATCACGTACCAGACCGGCGCGTCGACGCGGGCGAGCTCCTCGACCTGCATGTCCGCCATTTCGCGCAGGTGGGGCAGGTCGGCGCTTTCGGTCGAGTCCCCGAGGTAGCACGCGGCGTCGACGGGCAGCTCCAGCGAAAGGAAGTCCTCCACGCCGGCGTGCATGCAGCGCCGGGCGTTTTCCGGATCGTGCTGCTGCAGGTCGGAAAACACCCAGAAGCGCCGTTTCGCGGAACGGGAAAAAACGGATTTCGGGTCGTTCACGGCGCGGGATTCTAGCATTCCGCCGCGCGCGGGGTCAATCGGCCTCGGCGGGGCGGGCGCGCGGCGCTTGCGGGGGACGCGGGGCCTGTGCTAGAATCGCGGCCCGTTTCCGCGAAACATCCCTCCCAGACGCCATGAACGAAGAATCCCCCGCGCCCGCGTCCTCCAAGCACTTCCTCGAGCAGTGGATCGAGGGCGACGTCCTCGCCGGCCGCACCGGCGGCAAGGTCGTCACCCGCTTCCCGCCGGAACCCAACGGCTACCTGCACATCGGCCACGCGAAGGCGATCTGCGTCGACTTCGGCATGGCGAAGAAGTTCGGCGGCGAGTGCCACCTGCGCCTCGACGACACGAACCCGAGCAAGGAGTCCGACGAGTTCGCCGAGAACATCAAGACGGACATCCGCTGGCTCGGCTTCGACTGGGGCGGGCACTTCTACAGCGCGGCCGACTACTTCGACACGATGTACGCGATCGCCGAGAACCTCGTGAAGGCGGGGCAGGCCTACGTCTGCTTCCTCTCGCAGGAGGAGTGGAAGAAGCACCGCGGCATCCCGACCGAGCCCGGCATCCCCAGCCCGTGGCGCGACACGCCGCCCGAGGAAAACCTCGCGCGCTTCCGCGAGATGCGGGACGGCAAGTACAAGGACGGCGAATGCTGCCTGCGCGCGAAGATCGACATGGCGTCGCCCAACATCCACTTCCGCGACCCCGTCATCTACCGCATCATGCACGTGTCGCACTACCACCTCGGCGACAAGTGGTGCGTCTACCCGATGTACGACTTCGCGCACCCGATCGAGGACGCGCTCGAAGGCGTCACGCACTCGATGTGCACGCTGGAGTTCGAGGTGCACCGCCCGCTCTACGACTGGGTCGTGGACCGGATGGACGAGATGGGGCTGCTCGTCGAGCGCGGCGGCATGAAGATCCGCCCGCACCAGCGCGAGTTCTCCCGCCTCAACATCACCTACACCGTGATGAGCAAGCGCAAGCTGCACGAGCTCGTCGACCTCGGCAAGGTCTCCGGATGGGACGACCCGCGCATGCCGACGCTCTGCGGCATGCGCCGCCGCGGCTATCCCGCCGCCGCCGTCCGCGCGTTCTGCGAGGGCGTCGGCGTCACGAAGTTCATCTCGACGACCGACGTCGGCATCCTCGAGCAGGCCGTGCGCGAAGAACTCAACAAGACCGCGCCGCGCCGCATGGCGGTGCTCGATCCCGTGAAGCTCGTCATCGACAACATGCCCGAGGGCGAGACGCACGAGTGCGACGCGGTGAACAACCCCGAGGACCCCGCCGCCGGCACGCGCAAGGTGCGCTTCGGCCGCGAGCTCTGGGTCGAGCGCGCCGACTTCATGAAGGATCCGCCGAAGAAGTTCTACCGCCTCGCCGTCGGGCGCGAGGTGCGCCTCAAGTACGCGTGCCTCTTCACGTGCACCGGCGTCGTCGAGGACGCGGCCGGCAACGTGGCGGAAATCCACGGCACGTGGGATCCCGCGTCGCTCGGCGGCAACGCGCCGGACGGCCACGCCGTGCGCGGCACGATCCACTGGGTGGACGCCGCGACCGCGGTGCCGCTGCCCGTGCGCCTCTACGACCGCCTCTTCCAGGTCGAGAACCCGGACGCCGACGCGGACCGCGACTTCAAGGACTTCCTCAACCCCGACTCCTGCAAGGAGGCGACCGCGCTGTGCGAACCCGCGCTGCAGGGCGCGAAGAGCGCGGACGGTCCCGTGCAGTTCGAGCGCCTCGGCTACTTCTTCCCCGATCCGGTCGACTCGAAGGACGGCGCGCCGGTCTTCAACCGCACGTCGACGCTGCGCGACTCGTGGGCGAAGATCGCGAAGAAGTAGGCGCGCCATGGCGTTCCGGATTCCGACGACGCGCGTCGACCTGCTGCGCGTGCTCTCCGCGAAGGCGGACGTGAGCCAGACCAAGGCCGCCGCCGTGTGGGACGCGATGCTCGCGCTCGCGCGGGACGGCGTCCGCGCCTCGGGTTCGTTCTCGTTCCCGGGCCTGGGCAAGCTCGAGCGCGTCGAGCGGAAGCCGCGCCGCGCCTACAACATCGTCACCGGCAAGCGCGTGCGCCTCGCCGCGAAGACGGACCTCGTCTTCCGCGTGTCGAAGCTCGCCAAGGCCGCGATTCTCCCCGACGCTTCCCGGCCCGAGGCGCCGGCGCAGAAAAGCCGTCCCGCGCCGAAAAAGGCGGCCGCGCGCGCGCCGAAACGCCGGCGGCGCTAGCGGCGGGCGATTTCGCCGCGCAGGATTTCCGAGAGGCACTCGGCCGTGCGCGAGCCGGCCGGCTTGCGCGCGGCCAGCTCGTCCGGCGGGCCGTGCGCCACGACGCGCCCGCCCGACGCACCGCCGCCGGGGCCGAGGTCGACGATGTCGTCCGCGTCGAGCATGGCATCCGTGTCGTGCTCGATCATGACGACCGTGTGCCCGGCGTCCACGAGCCGGTGCACGACGCGCAGCAGGTTCGCCACGTCGCTCGGGTGCAGGCCGACCGTCGGCTCGTCCAGCACGTAGAGCGTCGGCGGCGTCCGCGCACCGGCGCGCGGCGCGCACCGCGCCAGCTCGGTCACGAGCTTGATGCGCTGCGCCTCGCCGCCGGAGAGCGTGCTGGAGCGCTGCCCGAGCGCGAGGTAGCCCAGCCCCACGTCGCGCAGCAGCGCGAGCGGCGCCGCGAGCTGCGGCACGTCGCGGAAGAAGGCGATCGCCTCGTCCACCGACATGGCGAGGACCTCCGCGACCGTGCGGCCGTTCCAGCGCGCGAGGAGCGTCTCGGGGTTGAAGCGCGCGCCGCGGCAGGCGTCGCACTCGGACACGACGTCCGGCAGGAACGCCATCTGCGCGCGCACGACGCCCTGCCCTTCGCAGACGGGGCACCGCCCGCCCTTGACGTTGAACGAGAACCGGTCCGCGCCCCAGCCGCGGATGCGCGCCTCGGGCGTCGCGGCGAAGAGGTCGCGCACCGCGCCCCAGAAGCCGACGTACGTCGCGGGGCACGAGCGCGGCGTGCGCCCGATCGGCGACTGGTCGACCTCGAGCACGCGCGAAACGGCCTCCCAGCCCTCGACCGCCCTGCACCCGACGGGCGACGGCTTCCCGCCGCCGGTGATCGGCGCGAGCGAGGCGTAGAGCACGTCGCGCACGAGCGTCGACTTGCCGGAGCCCGAAACGCCCGTCACGACCGTGAACCGTCCGAGCGGAAAGGCCGCGTCGACGTTCCGCAGGTTGTGCAGAAACGCGCCGCGGACGCGGATCGCGGGGACGCCCCGCAGCGGGCGGCGCCCGCCTTCGCGCGTGGGGTGGGGGAGGGGATGCAGCAGCGCGTCCGCGGTGCGCGACTCCTTGCATTTCAAAATCTCCGGGAGCGGCCCCTGCGCGAGCAGCCGTCCGCCCTGCACGCCGGCGCCCGGCCCGAGGTCGCAGATCCAGTCCGCGCGGCGGACCGTCTGCGCGTCGTGCTCGACGACGACGACCGTGTTGCCCTTGTCGCGCAGCGCGACAAGCGAATCGAGCAGGCGCTCCGTGTCGCGCGGGTGCAGGCCGATTGTCGGCTCGTCCAGCACGTAGCACGCGCCGGAGAGGTTCGAGCCGAGCTGCGCGGCGAGCCGGATGCGCTGCGCCTCGCCGCCGGAAAGCGTCGGCACCGCGCGGTCGAGCGCGAGGTAGCCCAGGCCGACCTCGCGCAGGAACGAGAGCCGCGAGCGCAGGTCCTTGAGCGGCCCTTCGGCGATCGCGCGCTCGCGCGCCGCGAACGGCTCCTTCTCCGCCCAGTCGGCGAGCTCGGCCACCGTGAGCCGCGCGTAGTCGCCGATCGACCGGCCGCGGAAGCGGAACGCGAGCGCCTCGGGGTTGAGGCGCATGCCGCGGCAGACGGGGCAGACCGTGCCCGTGTCCTCGGGCGTCTCCTCGGCGGCGACGTCCGCGAACGTCGTCTCGCGCCGCCCGCGCTCGGCCTCCGCGTCGCGGTCGCGGA
>JAFPUX010000094.1 GCA_017413145.1 Kiritimatiellia bacterium
CGTAGGAGCACTTGACCATGTAGACCTTGCAGTCGAGGCCGAAGTGCGCGCACGCCATCGAGAGCGCGGTGCCCCACTGGCCGGCGCCAGTCTCGGTCGTGACGCCCTTGAGGCCCTGCTTCTTCGCGTAGTAGGCCTGGGCGATCGACGAGTTGAGCTTGTGCGAACCGGAGGTGTTGTTGCCCTCGAACTTGTAGTAGATGTGCGCGGGCGTGCCGAGCGCCTTCTCGAGGAAGTAGGCGCGGACGAGCGGCGACGGACGGTACATCCTGTAGAAGTCGGCGATCTCCTTCGGAATCGGGAAGTACTTCGTGTCGTTGTCGAGTTCCTGTTGCACGAGCTCGTCGCAGAAGACGTGGCCGAGCTCCTCGGCGGTGCAGGGCTGGCGCGTGGCGGGGTTCAGCAGCGGCGCGGGCTTGTTCTTCATGTCCGCGCGCAGGTTGTACCACGACGTCGGGATGTCGCTTTCGGGGAGGTAGGTCTTGTAGGGGACGTCGGACATGGCGGAATTCCTTTTGGATGGTTGTGGTGGAACGAGCGGGAATGCTACTATTAAAAGAAACACCTGTCAAGCGGAAATTTCCCGGGCGAGCGGCGGAAGCCGTCAGGGCGCGGGCGGCGGCGCGGACGCGGGGGCTGCGGCGGGCGCCGGAACGAGGGGCGAAAGCGGGCCCTTGAGGCGTTCGGCCAGGGCCGTGCGGCGGCGGACGGTCTCGTTGTTGCGAATCGCGAGGGAGACGGCGCGCGGCGAGCCGACGACGCAGACGAGCTTCTTGCCGCGCGTGATCGCGGTATAGAGCAGGTTGCGCTGCAGCAGCTTGAAGTGCTGCGTCGCGAGCACGATCACGACCGCCGGGTATTCGCTGCCCTGCGACTTGTGGATGCTCGTCGCGTAGGCGTGCACCAGTTCGTCCAGGTCGGACGCCGTGTAGGACACTTCGACGCCGTCGAAGTCGACGACGAGCGACGGACCGTCCGGGTCGACGGCGCGCACGAACCCGACGTCGCCGTTGAAGACGTCCTTGTCGTAGTCGTTGCGCATCTGCATGACGCGGTCGCCGACGCGGTAGGCGCGCCCGGCGCGGTGCAGCGCGGGACCGTGCGGATTGAGCCCCTGCTGGAGCACCGCGTTGAGGTTGTCCGCGCCGAGCAGGTTCTTGCGCATCGGCGTGAGGACCTGGACGTCCTGCAGCGGGGAGAGGTTGTAGCGCGCGGGAATGCGACGCTCGACGAGCTCCAGCGCGAGGCGGAGAGTCCGCTCCGGATCCTCGCACGGCACGAAGAAGAAGTCCGAAAACTCGCCCGGCGGCGGCGTCTCGAAGCCCTTGCCCTCGTTCACGCGGTGCGCGTTGCGGACGATCCACCCGCCGGTCTTCTGGCGGAAGACGACGTCGAGCCGCGTGTACGGGACGACGTCCGATGCGATCAGGTCGCGCAGGACGTTGCCGGGACCGACCGAAGGGAGCTGGTCGATGTCGCCCACGAGCACGACGGTCGTCGTGGGGCGCAGCGCGGAGAAGAGCGAGGCCGCGAGCTCGACGTCGATCATCGAGCTTTCGTCCACCACCACGACGTCCGCGGGCAGCGGGTTGTCCGCCGTGTAGGTGAAGCGCGCCTCGGCGGGGTTCCACTTGAGCAGGCGGTGGAGCGTCGCCGCGTCGCGGCCGGTCGATTCGGCCATGCGGCGCGCGGCGCGGCCGGTCGGGGCGACGAGCCGCACGTCGAGCTCCTTGGCGCACCAGATTTCGGCGAGCGCGCGGATGATGGTCGTCTTGCCCACGCCGGGACCGCCGGTCACGACGGAGAACTTGCTTTCCAGCGCCATGCGAACGGCGCGGTCCTGCGCGGGCGAGAGCGTGAAGGACAGCTTGCGGGCGACCCACGCGACCGCGGCGTCGGCGGCGATCGGACGGAACGAGGCGCGCGTGTCGAGCAGCGCGAGGACGCGGTCCGCGACGATGCGCTCGGCGCGGTGCAGCTTGTGCAGGTAGATGCGGCCGCCGTCGTCCGCAAAGCGGTTGTCCGCGATGGCGTCCGCGAGCGCCTGCTCGAGGACGTCCATCGGGATCGAAAGGATGTTCTCCGCCTCGAGCAGCAACTCGGGCTTCTCGCAGTAGCAGTGCCCCTCCTCGGCGAGCGACTGCAGGACGTGCGCCAGCCCGGCGCGGGCGCGCTGCGGCGAATCCTTCGGGACGCCGACCTTGCGCGCGATGTCGTCCGCCTTGAGGAAGCCGATGCCGAACACGTCCGTGCAGAGCCGGTAGGGGTTCTCCTTCACGACCGCGACCGTGTTCGCGCCGTACTGGCGGTAGATCTTGGCGGACGCGCCGGAGGTGATGCCGGAACCCTGCAAAAAGATCATCGCGTCGCGCGCGCCGTGTTCGCGGTCCCAGCCGGCCTTGATCGCGCGGCGCTTCGCCTCGCCGAGGCCCTTGATCTCCTTGAGGCGGCCGGAATCCTTCTCGAGCACCTCGATCGTCTTCTCGCCGAACTGGTCGACGATCTTGTCCGCGAGCTTCGGGCCGACGCCTTTGATGATGCCGCTGGCGAGGTACCGCCGCAGCCCCTCGGCGGAGGTCGGCACGACGCATTCCATCGCGTCCGCCTGGAACTGCAGGCCGTGCGACGGATGACGCACCCAGCGGCCCGTCGCCTTGATTTCCTCGCCCTCCCAGACGTTCGTGCACGATCCGACGACCGTCGCCGTGTCGCTCCCGCCGGGCGTTCCGCCACGGACGGCGACGGACGCGACGGTCCACCCGCTCCGTTCGTCGTGGTAGACGAGCGACTTGACCGAGCCGAAGATCGTTTCGGCCGGACCGGCGGCAGCGGCGGCGCGGGCGGGGGACATGGCGGGGATACTACCACACCGCCGCCGCCCGCCGCAAGCGCCGCTACCGGCGTTCGCGGAAGACGCAGACGGAAAGCGAATCCACGCCGGGCAGCGCTCCCGGCTTCTCCAGGCGAAGCCGGATCCATGCGACGCGAGGGTCCTCCAGCGCCGCATCCGCGAGCGCGGCGGCGAGCGCCTCGGCGAGCTTGTACGGCCGGGCGGCGGCGCGCCCGCGGAGCCGCGCGCAGAGCGCGGTCCAGTCGACCGCGTCGCGCAGGTCGTCCGACCGCGCGGCCGCCGACAGGTCGGCGCCGATACGCAGGTGCGCGACCACCTCGCGCGGCGCCGCGCGC
>JAFPUX010000095.1 GCA_017413145.1 Kiritimatiellia bacterium
CGCCGCGGGACGCGGCGCGGGCGGCTTCAAACTTTCTGCGCCATCGCTTGTCCGGCGGCGCGGGCGGCGGCGAGGTCGGACTCCCAGTGGGCGTCGCGCCAGGCGAGGTGGGCGTCGGGCTGGAGGCCGTCCATCGCGTAGAGGGAGTAGTCCTTCACCTAGGCCAGATGATCCTTCTACCGCACCGGAAAGTCGAAGTAGGTGTCGGGATAGGGTTCGTCCTTGAGCGTAAAGTGCCACCACTCCTCGGCGAGCGGCTTGAAGCCGTGGGCGAGCATGATCTCGCGCAGGAGCATCCGGTTGGCCAGCTGCGCCTCCGTGACCCCCTTGTAGTCCGGGTGGGACTCCTCGCCGAACCAGTCGAAGGTGCCGCCCATGTCGACTTCCTTCCCGGTCTTCATGTCGAAGAGCGTGAGGTCGACCGTGCTGCCGCGGCTATGGCCGGACTTCTCCGCGATGTAGCCCTGGTCGAAGAGGACGGACTTGTCGAGGTTCGGGTAGAAGTAGGGCTTCATCCGGACGTCTCCGACGTCCTTCGCCCACCGCATGAAGTGCGAGACCGCGCGCTGGGGGCGATAGGCGTCGTAGACTTTGAGCCGGTAGCCGCGCTTCACGCAGTCGTCGCTCGCCGCCCTGAGCGCGGCCGCGGCCTCCTTCGTGAGATACGCGACGGGGCGCTCGTAGCCGTCCACGCGGTCTCCGACGAAGTTGTAGGTCGAGTAGTAGCGGATCTCCAGGATGGCGTCCGGCACGGCTTCGGCGAGCGGGACGAACCCGTCGTCGCGCTTCGCCGCGTCCAGGTGCGCGCATCCGGCCAGCAGGGCCGTCAGGACCGCGGCGATCGCGCCGGCCCAGGTCGTCTTGATGAACCTCATCGTGCTTGTCCTCGTTGTGCGAGCGGGATTTCGAACCGGAGCGGTTCACCGGATGAAGTGCATCGGCGCCCACGGCTCGGGCTCGGGACGCGGGACGGCGCCGGCGGCGGCGCTCTTGAGCAGCCACGCGAGGTTGCGGGCGAGCGTGCGCATCGTCTGCATGCCCTCGGTGTCCTTCGCGGCCTCGCCCGCCTCGCGGCCGTAGGCGATGTTCCAGTACTGCGAGCCGACGACGGCGCAGCTCAGCATCTGGAACGGCATGTTCAGGCACTGGAACGCGGCCGTCGCGCCGCCGCGGCGGCAGATGGCGACCGTGGCGACGGGCTTGCCCGCGACGGCGGACGAGGCGGAGAAGAGCGCGCGCTGCAGGAGCGCGAGCAGGGCGCCGTTCGGCTGGCCGTAGTAGACGGGCGAGCCGACGACGACCGCGTCGGCCTCCGCCATCTTCGCGGCGAGGGCGTTAGCCGCGTCGTCGTCGAAGACGCAGCGGCCGGCCTCGCGGCACCTGCCGCAGGCGATGCAGCCGCGGACGGGCTTGGCGCCGATCCAGAAGGCTTCGGTCTCGACGCCCTCCGCCTGCAGGGTTCGGGCGACTTCGGCGAGGGCGGTGGCGGTGTTGCCCTGCTGGCGCGGGCTTCCGTTGACGAGGAGGGCTTTCATGGGGCTGCATTCTAGCAGATTGCGCGGGGGAAGTCACGCCGTCTTGCCCTGCGCAATCAAACCGCACGATGGGGGCTATTTGGGGCCGCCGATGCGTCCATGGGCACGAAAGGCCCTGCTGGCGGGCGTCGGCGGCCCCCGGGCGCCCCGTCGCCTTCCGCGCGGGACGGCGC
>JAFPUX010000096.1 GCA_017413145.1 Kiritimatiellia bacterium
ATCGCGTCCGGACCGAGCGCGGCGCGCAGCGCGGCGGCTTCGCGCGGCGAGCAGACGAGGCCGTGTGCGCCGGCGCCGACCGCGAGGCGGCCGAGGGCGAGGACTTCGTCCTCGACGGAACGCGCGACGCCGAGCTTATCCAGGTCGGACGCGTCCAGGCTCGTGAGGAGCGTGACGGCGAGGATCTTCGTGTCCGCGCCGGCCTCGCGGACGGCGCGCGCGGCGGCTTCGACCATCGCGGTCGAACCCTGCGAATGGATCGTCAGGAGGTCGGCGCCGTAGCGCAGGCAGGAGCCGACGGCGCGCTCGACCGTGCGCGGGATGTCGTGCAGCTTCAGGTCGAGGAAGACGCGCTTGCCTTCGCCCTTGAGCAGGCGGAGCGTCTCCGGACCGTCCGCGAGGAAGAGCTCGAGGCCGACCTTGTAGAACGAGACCGCGTCGCCGACCGCGGCGACCGCGGCGGCGGCTTCGCGCGCGGACGGGACGTCGAGCGCGACGATGAGTTCGTGTTCAGCCATGGTGGTGGTGTCCGCAGCCGCATTCGCCGTCGTGGTGGTGATGGTGCCCGTGGCCGCCGCAGCCGCAGTCCTCGTCGCCGCAGCCGCAGCCGTCGCCGTGGACGCCGGCCACGCGCTCGACGAGCGAAAGGGCGTCGCCGAGGATGTCGGCGTGGTCGAACGCGAGCTCGTCCGGGGGCGGCAGACCGCGGGCGGGGAAGAAGCGGGCCTCGGCCGCGTCGTCGCCGGCGGCGGGGTCGAACGCGTCGCGCGGGGCCTGCACGAGGTAGGCGGCGCTCACGGTGCGGCCGCGCGGGTCGCGGTCGGGGCGGTCGTAGAGGCCGAGCAGGATGAAGTCGAAGGCGTCCGTCTCGGCGCCGGTTTCCTCGCGCAACTCGCGGCGCGCGCAGGCTTCGACCGTCTCCTCCATGTCGAGGAAGCCGCCGGGAAGGGCCCACTTGCCCTTGAAAGGCTCGCGGCCGCGGCGGACGAGGAGGACCTCGGCGTCGAGCGGCTCCTGCGGGTTTTCGGGGTAGGCCAGGAGCACCGTGTCGGCGGTCACCGCCGGGCGCGGGTACTCGTAGGTGTAGGATTTGCGTTCCATGCGCGCGGAGTCTACCACAGCGCGGTGCGCGGCGCAATCGGCGCGCGCCCGCACGCTAGTCGCGCAGGGAGCAGGGGCCGTTCACGCAGCCGCCGCGGCAGGACATGACCTCGAGGAAGTTGCAGGGCAGGCGGCCGGACGCGTAGAGGCGCAGCTGCATGACGGAACGCCGGTCGAGTCCGTCGACGTACTTCGCGTCGAGGCGGAAGTCCTCCGGCAGCTCGTGCGCGAGGCCGAGCAGGACCGATTCCGTGACGCCGCAGCTCTTGGCGTAGTTGCGGGCGTCCTCGTGCGCGGGGCGGTCGAGCCGCGCGGGCGCGAGGTCGGCCGGGACGATGCCGCGCGCGGCGAAGACGGCCCCGAGCTCCTCGAAGGAGACGACGTAGTCGACGCTGCCGCGGCGCAGCGCCTCGTCGCGCTTGGCGATGCACGGGCCGATGAACGCGACCTTGTTCGCGGGGCGGCGTTCGCGGGCGATGTCCGCGGCGTAGGCCATGGGGGAGGGCGTCTCGGAGACGAACGGGACGATTTCCGGGATGTGCTTCCGCGCGAGGTTGACCCAGGAAGGGCAGCAGGAGGTCGTCATGAGGCGCCCGCCCGCCTTCTGGCGCTGCACGAACTCGCGCGCCTCGTGTTCCGTCGTGAGCTCGGCGCCGCGCGCGACCTCGATCGTGTCGTCGAACCCGAGTCCGCGGATCGCGGTGAAGAGCTGTTCGACGGTCCCCTGGAACTGCCACGCGGCGGACGGCGCGACGACGGCGGTGATCTTCTCGCCGTTGCGCAGCGCGTGCAGCAACTGGACGAGCTGCGACTTCTCCATGATCGCCGAAAACGGGCAGGCGGAGAAGCACGCGCCGCAGAAAATGCACTTGGAGAAGTCGATCCGCGCCTGGCCGACCTCGTTCTTGCGGATCGCGCCGACGGGACACGCGGCCTCGCACGGGACCGTCACCTCGACGATCGCTCGGTAGGGGCAGGCCTGGGCGCACTTGCCGCAGCGGATGCACCGGCCGTTGTCGATCGAGGCGTGCATGCGCTCGACCGCGACGGCCTTGGCGGGACAGTTCCACTCGCAGGGTCGCGCGAAACAGCCGCGGCAGTTGTCCGTGACCATGAACGCGCGCTCGCGGCAGCCGTCGCACCCGGCGGAGCAGACCGTGAGCGGGTCGCCGCGCGGCGGCGGCGCCTCCTTCATCTCCTCGAGGTAGCTGCGCAGCGTGCGCGCCTCGTCGGTTTCGTCCTCGCAGGAAAAGCCCATGAGCGCCATGAGGCGGTACTTGAGCACGGCGCGGTCGTGCCAGACGGACGACCTGCTGCACGGGCCGCCGCGCGGCCGCATCCGGACGGGAATGCGGTCGATCTCCTCCTCGAGCCGCCCGCCGTCGAAGGCGCGGACGAGGTGGACCATGAGTTCGCGGCGGATGAGTTCGGCCCCGGTTTTCACGACGGGACCTCCCGTTCCGCGGCCGGGGCGCCGGCGTGCGTGCGTGTCATGCGGTGCATTCTACCAGAAAAGACGCGCGGAGAAAACCCCTTGCGGGAAACGCGCGGGTGTGGGAGAATGCCGCCCCCGAATGGACGGAATCGGCGAAAACGGGGCGGACTGGACGCCGCTGGTCGACGGGCTCTGCGCCCGCCGCTCCCTGTCCGTGCCGGAGTACGCACGGCTCGTCGCCTGCCCCGACCCGGCGCTCGACGAGGAGCTCGCCCGCCGCGCCCGCGCCGCGCGCGCCGCCGTCTACGGCGACGCCGTCTTCGCGCGCGGGCTGGTCGAGTTCACGAACGTCTGCCGCAACGACTGCCTCTACTGCGGCCTGCGCCGCTCGAACGCCGCCGTCCGCCGCTACCGCCTTTCGCCGGACGAAATCCTCGCCTGCGCCCGCGAGGGCCGCGAGCTCGGGTTCCGGACGTTCGTCCTGCAAGGGGGCGAGGACCCGTTCTGGGACGACGACCGCCTCTGCGCGCTCGTCCGCGCGCTCAAGGCGGAGCATCCCGACTGCGCCGTCACGCTCTCGGTCGGCGAGCGCTCGACCGAAAGCTACCGCCGACTGCGCGAAGCCGGCGCCGACCGCTACCTGCTGCGCCACGAAACCGCGACGCCCGCACACTACGCGAAACTGCACCCGCCGGCGCTCTCGTGGGAGAACCGCATGCGCTGCCTGCGGGACCTGCGCGCGCTCGGCTACCAGGTCGGGTGCGGGTTCATGGTCGGGTCGCCGTTCCAGACGGCCGACGACCTCGCCCGCGACCTGAAGTTCGTCGAGGAATTCAAGCCCGAGATGTGCGGAATCGGCCCGTTCGTCCCGCACCGAGAGACGCCGTTCGCGCGCGAACCCGCCGGCTCGGCGGCGCTCACGTGCCGGCTGCTCTCGGTCATCCGGCTGATCCACCCACCGGTGCTGCTCCCCGCGACGACCGCGCTCGGCACGGTCGACCCGCGCGGCCGCGAAAAGGGCCTCCTCGCGGGCGCCAACGTCGTGATGCCCAACCTGTCCCCGGTCGCCGTCCGCAAGGACTACGACCTCTACGACGACAAGATCTGCACGGGCGACGAATCCGCGCAATGCCGCGCCTGCCTCGCCCGCCGCATCGAGTCCGTCGGCCTCCGCCTCGTCGTCGACCGTGGCGACTTCCGCGCGGGCTCTTGAACATTCCCGCCGAGTGTGCGAGAATGTCGCGCCGTTTCCAACAAACGGGAGGTGGCCGCATGGCCGCGTTCAAATACGATCCGAAATCGCTCGTCGCCGACGAGTTCATCAACGACGCGGAAATCCGCGAAACCCTCGCCTGGGCCGAGGCCCACAAGAACGACGCCGCGCTCGTCGACGAGATCATCGAGAAGGCGCGCCCGCGTCCGCGTCCCGAAGGCGGCTGCACCTGCGCCGGGCTCACGCACCGCGAGGCGTCGCTGCTGCTCGCGTGCGAGATTCCCGAGAAGGTCGAGCGGATCTTCCAGGTCGCCGAGGAGATCAAGCTCGCGTTCTACGGCAACCGCATCGTCATCTTCGCGCCGCTCTACCTCTCCAACTACTGCGTGAACGGGTGCCTCTACTGCCCGTACCACCTCAAGAACAAGACGATGCCGCGCCGCAAGCTCTCGCAGGACGAGGTGCGTGCCGAGGTGGTCGCCCTCCAGGACATGGGCCACAAGCGCCTCGCGATCGAGTCCGGCGAGGACCCGGTGCACAACCCGATCGAATACATCCTGGACTGCATCAAGACGATCTACTCCGTCCACCACAAGAACGGCGACATCCGCCGCGTGAACGTCAACATCGCCGCCACGACGGTCGAGAACTACCGCAAGCTCAAGGAAGCCGGCATCGGCACCTACATCCTGTTCCAGGAGACCTACCACAAGGAGAGCTACCTGCGGCTGCACCCGACCGGGCCCAAGCACGACTACAACTGGCACACCGAGGCGATGGACCGCGCCATGGAGGGCGGGATCGACGACGTCGGCCTCGGCGTCCTTTTCGGCCTGGAGCTCTACAAGTACGAGTTCGCGGGGCTCGTCATGCACGCCGAGCACCTCGAGGCCGTCCACGGCGTCGGGCCGCACACGATCAGCGTCCCGCGCGTGAAGCGCGCCGACGACATCGACCCGGACGCGTTCGACAACGGCATCTCGGACGAGACGTTCGCCAAGATCGCCGCGTGCATCCGCCTCGCGGTGCCCTACACCGGCATGATCGTATCCACGCGCGAGACGGAAAAGGTCCGCGCGCAGCTGCTGCGCTGCGGCGTTTCGCAGGTGAGCGGCGGCTCGCGCACGTCCGTCGGCGGCTACACCGAGCAGGAGCGCCCGCACGAAACCGAGCAGTTCGACGTGAGCGACCAGCGCACGCTGGACGACGTCGTGCGCTGGCTCATGGAGAGCGACCACGTCCCGAGTTTCTGCACCGCGTGCTACCGCGCGGGGCGCACGGGCGACCGCTTCATGTCGCTCTGCAAGACGGGGCAGATCCTCAACTGCTGCCACCCGAACGCGCTCATGACGCTCGCCGAATACCTCGTCGACTACGCCACGCCGGAGACGAAGAAGGTCGGTTGGGCGATGATCGAGCGGGAGCTTGCGAAGATCCCGAAGGAAAACGTCCGCCGGGTCGCCGCCGAGAACATCGAGGCGATCAAGAACTCGGACCGCCGCGACTTCCGGTTCTAGCCGAGGCGGCGCAGAAGCAGCGCGAGCGCCGCGTCGCGCGCGGCGCGGCGGACGTCGTCGCGCCCGCCCTCGAAGACGTGCTTCTCGTGCCCGGCGCCGCCGAAGGCGTCCGCCCAGCCGACGAACACGGTGCCGACCGGCAACGACGGGTGCGCCGGGTCGCCGTCCGG
>JAFPUX010000097.1 GCA_017413145.1 Kiritimatiellia bacterium
AGGGGCTGCGCGGCATCGATGGCCGGGGAGCCGAGGCGGAGGCGGAAGTCGAGCGCCGCGGCGTCCGCCTCGACGGCCTCTCGCGCCAGGCGCGCGGCCTCGGCCGCCTTCGCCTCGCGCGTCTCGCGCCGCTTCGAGACCTCCTCGATCGTGGGCGGCATCAGGCCGGTCCGCAGCGCGGCCTCGTCGTCCGCGGGCACGGACGAAATCGCGGTCGTGATCTCGAGCTCGAGCTCGGAGGCGCGCCGGAGCAGCGCCGCGCTCGTCGTGTTGAGCTTCTGGGCCAGTTCGTAGATTCTCATGGGCGGTCCTCCGGTCGTGAGAGGCTAGGCCTCGGGGCCCTCGGCGGCGGGCTCCGCGTCCGCGGCGGGCTCCTCCGGGGCGGGCGCGTCCTCCGCCGCGGGTTCTTCGGCGGCCGCGGCGCCGCGACTCAGGACGATCTCCTCGGCCGTCTCCCAGACGGCGCGGGCGGAATCGGCGTCCAGCGTCGGGACCGCGTTGCCGTCGGCGTCCTCGGCGTCGCGGCCCATGTTCGCGACGAACTCGTCGCGCATCGAGGAAATGATGCCCTCGACCGTGAGGTAGCCGCGCACCGCGATCGCGTTGGCGACGTCGACCGACGAGCCGAGCGTGCCGGCCAGCGCGGCGACCTTGTCCTCGAAGTCGCGGCGGAACTGCGCCAGCTTCGCGGCGCGGTCCTCCTCCGTCTCGCCGTCCTCGCCGAGCTCCTTCACGGACACGGCCCAGCCGATCAGCTCGGCCGCGAGCTTGGTGTTCACGCCGCCCTTGCCGATCGCCGGCGTGAGCCCGCCGTGCTCGACGTAGGCCGTCACGAGGCGCGCCTCCGGGTCGAGCGAAATGCGCTGCACCGCGGCCGGCGCGAGCGCGGCCTTGGCGAACTTGGCCATGTCGGGGTCCCACTCGACCACGTCGAGCTTCTCGCCGTTGAGTTCGTTGATGACGGGCTTGATGCGCGAGCCGCGGACGCCGACGCACGCGCCGACCGGGTCGACCTTCTTGTCGTTGGAGCGGACCGCCATCTTCGTGCGGATGCCCGGCTGGCGGGCGATGGAGACGATCTCGACGCTGCCGTCCTTGATCTCGGTGGACTGCTCGCGGAAGAGCGCCACGACGAACGAGGGGTCGGTGCGCGAAAGCTTGACGCAGGGGTTGTTGGCCGGCTCGTCGATGTACTTGACGCGGCGGTGGCCGGGCAGGAGCACGGTGCCGCCCTCGGCCTCGCCCTCCTCGACGCGGCGCGGGTCCTGCTCCATGCCGACGAAGCGGATCACGGCGCGGATCTCGTCGCCCGGGTTGAGGCGGTCGCTCTTGAGGCGGTCGCGGCCCTTGAGGATGGCCTCGCCGCCGCCGTTCACGTCGCAGATCACGTCCTTGCGGACGATCTGCCGGACCGTGGCGCTCACGATCTTGCCGACCTGGTCGGCGTACTTGCGCTCCATGATGTCGCGCTCGCTGTCGTGGATGCCCTGGATGATCGCCTGCTTGGCGGTCTGGGCGGCGATGCGGCCGAACACGCGCGGCGAGACGGGCGTCTCGACCGTGTCGCCGATCTGCGCGTCGGGCTTGATCCGGCGGGCGTCCGCGAGCGAGATGTAGGCCGTTCCGAGGACCGCGTCGTCAACCAGGCGGCGCTCCCACGCCTTGATCTCGAGCGTGCGCGGGTCGATCTCGACGCGCACGTCGTTGGACGTGAGCAGGCTCTTCTTGGCCGCGGCCTGGAGGGCGTTGGCGATCGTGGCGAGCATGGCCTCGCGGCCGATGCCGCGGTCGCGCTCGAGGGTCCGGAGGATGGTGTCGAGTTCGTTGTTCATGGGAGGGGTCCTCTCGTTCGTCGGAAAAACCTTTTCAAAGAAAAAATGCGCAGGGCGGCCCTCTCGGACCGTCCCCCGCATCGGGAACGGACCGGGAAGCTACCCCATTTCGCGCGCGAAGTCAAGCATTATTCGCGACTTCGCGGGAGCGGCGGGGCGGGCGTCCGCCCGCCGCGCGCTCCCGGCCCCAAGCGGAGGCCGCGCTGCCGCGAGGGCCGAGCCGCAACCGTCCGACGGACCGCCTCCGATCGCGTAGCGGAGCGGAGCCTTGTTTTCCGAGACCGCGAAGCGGGATCGGAAAACGGCCAACCGTTCGCGATTGCGGGGGGCACAGCGAGAAGACCGCGCGGGCGGGATGGGATCGCGAGGTGACGCGAGCGACGGCGGGAGTGAACCCGCCGAGCGAGCGGCACCCGCGAGACCGCCCGCTCCGCGCGGCCTTCGAGCGGCCCCGCAATCGCGAACTGCGCTGACCAGGCCAGCCGACGTCCACCGCAGAGGCGCCGGTGCAGAAGCCCCCGATTCCTGCCCGGTTGCGCGCGAACCCGCGGACGGGGGGGGCGCTACGCGCCGAGCGCGGCGCGGCCGAGGGCGAATGCCTTGAGGTTGACGTCGAGAAGCTTGGCGGGGACGCGGCCGCGCAGCGCCGCCTCCCACGCCGCGGCCGGGATGTCCAGCAGGGTCGAGAGCGCGCCCGCGATCGCCATGTTCGCCGTGCGCGGGTTGCCCGCCTCGGCGGCGAGCGCCTTCGAGTCGACGCGGACCAGCCGGTCGCCGAACAGGCTCGCGAGCGTTTCGTCCGGGTCCGGCGGGGGCGGCTGCAGGCCCGAGGAGACCGTGATCGGAACGAGGTAGCAGCGGTCCACGAGCGCGCGTCCGGACGGCCGCACCGACGGGAACGCGCGCACGGCCTCGACCGCGTCGAAGGAGACGAGCAGGTCCGTCTCCCCCTCGGGGATGATCGGCGAGTGCACGCGCGCGCCGAAGCGCACCTGGCTCGAAACGGAGCCGCCGCGCTGGCTCATGCCGTGGATTTCGCTCTTCTTCACGTCCAGCCCGGCCTCGGCGGCCGCGCGGGCGAGCACGTCGGCCGCGAGCAGGATGCCCTGCCCGCCCACGCCGACCAGGGCCACGTTGACGGTGGAATCGTTGTTCATGGGGGCGGAGGATACCATAACACCCTCGGATTCGCAAGGCGGGCGGTGCTTACACTGCAGTTTTGAAACACAGAGCCTACACGGAGCGGCCGGAGCGGCCGAACACACCGCTTCGCCCTCCCCTCGGTGCATTAGCCGTTTCGCGGTCCGGGTTGTTTTTGGGTTGCCCGTGCGCCGCGGTCGCATGCGCCGCGGGGTGCGGGGCGGCAGCCCCGCTCAAAGAACCTCGACCGTAAACGGCCCAACCGCCGAGAACGGCGTGAAGCGGAAAAGTCGGCCGCTCCGGCCGCTCCGTGTTCCTCTGTGTTAAACTTCCGCTGCATGCAATCACGGGACCTACGCGCCGCGCAACTCCAGCGGAAACGAAAATGAGCCCCCGCTACGCCGGGCGCATGTCGCGGACGAGGAACTGCAGGCCGTTGTAGGAGTCCTGCACGAAGTGGAACACGATGTCCACGCGGTCGCCCGCGCCGAACGGCAGCGAGGGCCGGCCGAAGACGACCGCCGGGACCGGCGTCTCGGCGAAGTGCAGGTTCCAGTTCACCGTGGTCTTGCCGAACTTCGCCGGCGCGTCGCGCAGCGTGAGTCCGCGCATGCCGAGCAGCGGCGCGGGGTTCAGCGTCCCGAACGGCCCGATGCGCGCGAGCTCCGCCTCCAGCGCGGGCGACGCCTCGCCCGGCTCGAGCCACGCCTCGATGCGGCTCTCCGTCCGCATGTCGAGCCCCTCCTCGGCCGCCGCGCAGACGGCCTCGAAGCGCTCGCGGAACGCGGGCAGGTTGCCCGCCGGCAGCGTGAGCCCCGCGGCGGCGCGGTGGCCGCCGAAGGAGACGAGCAGGTCGGCGCACTTCTCGAGCAGCTGCATGAGGTCCAGGCCCGGGATCTCCGGGCAGCGCGCCGAGCCGCGCACGAGGCCCTCCTCGTCGTCCGCCGTGAAGACGATCGACGGGCGGCGGTTGCGCCCCGACAGTCGCGAGGCCACGAGCCCGATCACGCCGGGGTGCCAGTCCTCGTTGCACAGGATGATCGACGCGCGCGGGCCGCGCGAGAGCTCCGCGCGGACGTCCTCCTCGGCGGTCTGCAGCGCGCGCGCCTCCTCCTCGCGGCGCTGCGCGTTGAACGC
>JAFPUX010000098.1 GCA_017413145.1 Kiritimatiellia bacterium
AGCGCGCCGAGGCCGAGCGGGCCGTTGCGGCGGCGCGCCAGCGCGAGCAGCCACGCGCACGAGCCCGCCGAGCAGACCACCGTCGAGCCCGCGATGCCGACGTGCCGCCATTCGACCGGCAGGCACAGCACCGAGAGCAGGTTCAGCGCGAAGTTCGCGAACACCATGCGCACCGAAACGCGCAGCGGCGTCTTCATGTCGTTCTGCGCGTGGAACCACGGCGTGAGCGCCTTCGCAAGACCGAAGAAGCAGAGCCCCGCGGCGTACACCGCGAGCGCGCGGGCGACGCGGACCGTCGATTCCGGGCCGAACCGGCCGTGCTCGAACAGCGCGGCCGTGACGTCCGGCGCGAGAATCGCGAGCCCGACCGCCGACGGCAGCATGAGCAGCATCATGTCGCGCACGCCGGAGCGCAGCGCGGCGCGCGCGCCGTCTTCGTCGCCCGTCGCGAAGCGGCCGGCGAAGGCGGGCAGCAGGACCGTCCCGAACGCCGTCCCGAACAGCGCGAGAGGCAGCTCCATCAGGCGGTCCGCGTAGGCGATCGCACTCGGCGCCCATTCGGACGCGTACATCGCGAGGACCTGGTCCAGCAACGCGTTGATCTGGATCGCGCCGGCGCCGACGATCGCCGTGGCGGTGTTGCGCCAGACGAGCCGCGTCTCCGCGTCGCGCCAGCCCTCGCGCGAGAGTGCGAGCGGCACGCCGCGCCGCCGCGCGCACCGCAGCAGGAACGCCATCTGCAGGACGCCCGCCGCGAGAACCGCCCACGCGAGGATCCGCACGCGGGCGGCGAGCGACAGGTCCGGGAAGAACAGGATCGCGAGGAGCGTCCCGATCCAGACGAGATTCAGCAGGCACGGCGCGAACGCCGCCGCCGCGAAGCGTCCGAGCGCGTTGAGGACGCCCATGCCGAACGCCGCCGCGCAGATGAAGAGCGCGTAGGGCAGCATGACGAGCAGCAGCCGCAGCGTCGCGGCCGCGCGCTCCGGCATCGAGGGCCACAGCGCGAGCGTCCCGCCGACGCCGAGCATCGCGAGGAGCACCGCCGAGCCGAGCATGAGCCACGCCATCGTGGCGACGGCTCGCGCGAGGCGCCGCGCGGCGTCCATGCGGTCGTTCTCCGCGAGGCCCTTGAACACGGGGACGAACGCGGACGTGAGCGCGCCCTCGCCGAAGAGGCGTCGCGCGAAGTTGGGGATCGCGAAGGCGACGTAGAACGCGGAACTCTCCAGCCCGGCGCCGACGAAGTGCGCCATGAGCCATTCGCGCACGAGCCCGAGGACGCGGCTGGCCATCGTGAAGAGGCCAACCGTGCCGACGTTCTTCCGCATGGCCGCGTCCTTGGACATGGCGCGGAGTCGGTCAGTCCGCGTCGGGAAGCGGCTCTCCCGCCTTGTAGGGCGTGTCGGATACGCCGAGCGCGTAGAAGCGGACGGGGCCGTCGGCGCGGAGGCGCACCGCGGCGACGTCGTCGTCCACGGTCAGCTCCGACGTCTTGCGGCTGTCTTCGGCCGCGACCCAGGCGCCCGTCTTGAGGTCCGTGCAGGTGAAGTAGGTGTGGTAGGCGTAGTCCGACTGCACCTCGTGCTCGAGATCCACGTAGACGCCCGTCCCG
>JAFPUX010000014.1 GCA_017413145.1 Kiritimatiellia bacterium
GACCCGGCCGCCGCGTCCCCCGACGACGCCGGCGCCACCCGCGCCGCCCCCGTCCTCCCCCGCCCCCAAAAGGCCGTCGAGTCCTACTTCGGCGACGAGTGACGCGCCCATGAAACGCCTCGCCATCCTCCTCGCCCTCGCCGCCGTTGCCGCGGGGCTTTTCGTCTGGTGGGACCGAACGGACCTGGACCACCACCTGGACGAGCTCGAATCGGAAATCGAAGCCAGTCTCGAACGCATCGAGAAGCTCGACTGGGACCTTGAAGACGGACCGTCCCTTGCGGACAACCTCCGATCCGGCCTCGTGTCGCTTCATTCCGGAACGGACGGGTGGACGGAAGACGATGCGAAAGAAGCGCTCTTGAAACGCGTTCCGCGCGCCATCGTCCCGCCGGACGTCTTTTCTCCCTCGCTCGACACCCTCCGGAGCGACGCCCGCGCCCGGCTCGACGAGCCGGGCGACCCGGCCGCCCGGCTCGCCCGCCGCCGCGAACTGCTCGAAACCCTTCGTCGCGCGGAATCCGGACGCGAACGGGTGCTCGACGCCGTGAACGCCGAAATCGAAGCGCTCAAAGCCCTTCTCCGCACGGACCCCGTCTTCGAAGAATCCACGCAGGGCCCCGCGGATGAATCCCACGCAGAGAGCGCAGAGCCAATATCTCACGCGGAGTCCGCGGAGAGCGCGGAGGCTGAATCTCACGCGGAGTCCGCGGACGACGGATGGTCGTTCGCGTTTCCCGAAGAGCCGACGCTCGGCAAGCGGCTGGCCGCCGAACGGATTCTCCTGGAAGAAGCCGTCGGCTTCGAAAATGAAATCCCGGCGGAAGCGGCCCGGAAGATACGCTCGATCCTCGGGACGCCCCATGCCCGTCTCGGTTCGGGATTGATCCATGACGCCTGGTTTTTCCCGGACGGATCGACGCTTCATCTGTGGGACGAACCATCGCCGCGAGTTGTCTGGAAGTAGCCTCCCTCCCCACGCGAAGAACGTCGCCGCGAGGTAGCTGCCACGGGAAAGCCGCTTGGCCCAGTCGTCGGCATCCGTGCGCCTCATCGGCACGACGCCCGGATTCACCGAATTCTCATCGCTCTACTTATTGAATTTTCAAAAGATATTTGTTGTTGTGTTATCCGGCATCTTCGGGTAGAATGTTCCGCCATGCCCTACGGAACGAGCCAGAGAGACCGATATGGCCGCGGACGCGGAAGAGCCCGGCGCTATCGTTATGCGCCGGCGTTCGCGAGCCCGCGCTATTGCCGCGCGCCGGTCGAGCGGTTTTCGCATGTCCCGAACGCGAGGAAGGCCAACCGAAATCTCGCGATGACGGTGGCGCCGTTCGCGGTCCTCTGGTACGCCGCGCCGCTCTTCATGGCCGGTCTGCTCGGCGTCGGATTCCTGTGCGGGCTGCTCGGACCGGTGGTCCAACGCGCGCTCGCCGCGCGGCATCGCGGTGTCGCGGCCGCGGATCGCGCGCAAAAGGCGATGCGCGTCGTGCACCGCACGTCGCGCCGCGAACCGCCGTCGCGCGAGCTGCTGCTACGCTGCTGGAAGCTGTCGAGAACGTCTCTCGAAGGCAAGATCCTGCTCGGTTCGCTGCTCGGCGACGCCGATGCGGCGGCGGACCATTCCTACATCCGCGGCGACAACGGCGAGATCGTCGGCCGCCGCGGCGGCGTGCGCCGCTGGCTCGACGCGGTCTGCCCAGAGCTTGCGGCGTACTACAAGACGCTCATGCGCTACAAGGCGATGGCGGACAAGTTCCGCCGCGTGTGCGGGCTCGGCGACCCGGACGGCGCGGAAGACGCGCTTGCGCCGAGTGTCCTCGGCGCAGGCGCGATTTCAGATTTCAGCTCCCAGATTCCAGGTTTTCCGCCTACGCCGGCGGCGCGGCTCGCGGCGGCGCGGAAGCGGGCGAGCGAGCTGCTGGCGGAACACCGCACGGCGAAGGCGCTCGACGACGCACTGTGGGCGGCGCTCGGGCTTGTCCGGACGCGACGACGGCCCGCTGCGGCCTGACGCCCCCTCCGAAAATTTTACAATTCCATGACAATTCGAAAACCGGTTTGTGCTAGAATCCCACGCCGTACGACCACCTTTACCCCCTAAACACCGCCATGAACAAACTTGCCCTCCTCCTTCCCCTCCTCGCCCTCGCAGTCGCGCCCGCACGCGCCGACGAACCCGCCACGAACGCGCCGCCGGCCTCGCCGGAGGCGCTGGTCGCGGCCGCGCGGCGCTGCCTCGACGGTCCTCCGGAGGCGCTTGACTTCGCGCGGGGCGTCGCGCTGCTGC
>JAFPUX010000099.1 GCA_017413145.1 Kiritimatiellia bacterium
CGACGAACGCCGCCCGCATCCTCGAGCTCGGTTCCGGCGCCTGCGCCGCGCTCACCGACGCGGACGGCAACGCGGTCGACGCCGTCGCGGCCGCCGTCCGCGCGCTCGAGGAGATGCGCGACCTCGGCTCGCGCGACGCCGCGGCGTGGCTCGACGAGCTCGCGCCCCTCTCCGCGCGCCTCTCCGACCTTTCGCGCGACGTCTCCTCCACGCTCTCCCGCCTCGACGCCTCCCCCGAGCGCCTCGCCGAGCTCGAGGCGCGCATGTCGCTCGTCGAATCCCTCCGCCACAAGTACGGCCGCACGATCCCCGACGTGCTCGCGTTCCTCGAACGCGCCAGGACGCGCCTCGCCGAACTCGAGGGCCGCGGCGAGCTGCTCGCGTCGCTCGACGCGGACGTCGCGAAGGCGGACGCCGCCGTCCGCGCCGCGGGCCGCACGCTCTCGGAGAAGCGCCGCAAGGCCGCCGGCGCGCTCGCGAAGGCCGTCGTGAAGGAGCTCGCCGACCTCGGCCTCGCCAAGGCCGGCTTCGAGGTCCGCGTCGAGCCCGGCGAGCCACGCGAAAGCGGCCTCGACGCCGTCGACTTCGGCTTCGCGCCCAACCCCGGCGAGCCGATGCGGCCGCTGCGGCAAATCGCGTCCAGCGGCGAAATCTCGCGCGTCATGCTCGGGCTCAAGACCGTTCTCGCCGCGCACGACCGCATCCCGGTGCTCGTCTTCGACGAAATCGACGCCAACGTCGGCGGCGAGATCGCGCGCGTCGTCGGGCAAAAGCTCGCCGCGCTCGGCCGGACGCGGCAGATCCTCTGCATCACGCACCTGCCGCAGGTCGCCTCGTGCGCGGACTCGCACTTTGTCGTCCGCAAGGAGATCCGCGGCGACCGGACCTACACTTCCATCTCGCCCGTCGAGGGCGAAGCGCGCGTCGACGAGCTCGCCCGCATGCTCGGCGGCGAGAAGCTCACCTCCGTCGTCCGCCGCCACGCCGCCGAACTCCTCGCGCGCCGCTAGTCCCGCGCTTGCGCGGCGCGGGCGCGTTGGTGTAGAATGCGCGGCATGAACGCAAACGAACCCGTCCGCATCGCCGTCTTCGGCGCGGCCGGCCGCATGGGCCGGTCGATGATCCAGAACCTCCCGGACTTCCCCGGCCTGCGCCTCGCCGCCGCCGTGGAGCGCCCCGACTGCCCGGACCTCGGCCGCGACGCCGGCGAGCAGGCCGGCATGCCCGCGCTCGGCGTCCCGCTCTCCGCGGACGCCGACGCCGCCGTGGCGGGGTGCGACGTCGCCATCGACTTCACCTTCCACGCCGCCGTCCCGGAGCACGCCGCGCTCGCGAAGAAGCACCGCAAGGCGCTGCTCGTCGGAACGACCGCTCTTACGCCGGAGGAGCGCGCCGCCGTCCTCGCCGTCGGCGAGGTCGCGCCCGTCCTCGTCGCCTCCAACATGTCCGTCGGCGTGAACGTCCTCGAGGCGCTCGTGCGCAAGGCCGCCGCCGCGCTCGGCCCCGGCTTCGACGTCGAGGTGGTCGAGATGCACCACCGGCACAAGAAGGACGCCCCGTCCGGCACCGCGATCACGCTCGCGAAGGCCGCCGCGGACGGACGCGGCCTCGACTTCGGCGCCGTCGTCCGCAACGGGCGCGAGGGCGTCACGGGCGAACGCCCGGCGGACGAAATCGCGATCCACGCGTTGCGCGGCGGCGACGTCGTCGGCGACCACACCGTCACGTTCGCCGCGGACGGCGAGCTCGTGCAGCTCTCCCACCGCGCCACCTCGCGCTCGTGCCTGTCCCGCGGCGCCCTGCGCGCCGCGCAATGGCTCGCCGCCCAGCCCGCCGGCGTCCACGCCCTCTCCGAAACCATCGGTCTGTGACCCGTCTCCGACCATCCAACCATTCGACCATTCGACCACCGGACCACCAGACCACCCGACCATGTTCGACCAGGAACAGTTCCGCCCCCAGATGCACGCCGCGCTCGGCGAGGTCTCCGCGATCGTCTTCGACGCGCCGGACTTCCGCGAGGCGTCGTTCCGCTTCCGCGACCCGATCGGCCCCGGCGACAACCGCGCGCTCGCGATCCGCCCCGTCACGGTCGCCGGCGAGCCCAAGTGGCAGCTTTCGCGCGCCGGCCTCGCGGAGAACAAGAGCCGCGGCGCCGCGAAGAAGGAGCTCTGGGAGCTGGCGAACAGCTCCAACATCCTCCTGGAGGCGCACGCGACGGCGGCGGACGGCGCGGCGCGCCACTTCCGCGTCACGAAGAAGGGCCACGTGCTGCTGCAGCGGCTTCGCGGCAACGCGCAAGGCGCGATGCAGAATGCACAAGGCGGGGACTCCGTTGACTCTCGTCACTCGTCACTCGTCACTC
>JAFPUX010000100.1 GCA_017413145.1 Kiritimatiellia bacterium
GAGCGCGACGCGGACGCCGCGGCGCAGCAGCGCGCGCGCCGCGGCGCAGCCGCTCGCGCCCACGCCGAAGACGATCGCCTCGCGCGGCAGGTCCATCGCTACGGCTCCTCGCACCAGCGCAGGAAGCGCAGGTTCGGGCCGTCGACCGTCGCGACGCACCAGATCTGGCGCTCGACGAGGCCGACGCGTCCCGTCGCGGTGATGCGGAAGAAGGACGAGCTCGTCGTGATGCGGTCCGCGACGGCGGAGTCGAGGCCGTCGACGCGCGCGAAAAGGTCCGCCGCGCTCTTGAAGGGATTCGGGTTGCCGTCGTCGTCCACCGCGTCGCGTTCCTCCATGATGGCGCGCGCGAGCCAGTCGTCCACGCCCGGCAGCGTCCGCAGCACGTCGTAGGGCGCGCTCTGGATGTTGACCTTGCCGTCGCCGTAGGTCGTGAGCATCCCCTCGATGCCGGCGATCACGATCGCGTTCGTGTCGCTGAAGCGGTTGAAGGAGGGGTTCGACGACGAGCGCCCCGCGTCGTCGCGCAGCGTGGCGGGATCCCAGACGCCGCCCGTGAGGATCGGCTCGGTGAAGCCCTTCACGAGCAGCAGCTCGCGCACGGTGTCGAACGCGCCGTTGCGCGCCTCGTACGGCGGGTCCAGCAGCGCGTAGTAGTCGTCCGTCTCGGCGCCCTTGGAGTTCGGCGAATCGTCCTCGTCCATCCAGTCGAGGATCGGGTCGACGACGTAGTCCACGTACTCCTCCGGGATGCCGGCGTTCTCGAGGATCGTCTCCCAGTCCTCGCGCGCGAGGAGGTTCACGTTGAGGCGGCCGGGCTCGGGCTCGATGTCGAGCACGACGAAGCCGTCGCCCGCGGGCTCGACCAGGCCCACGAGCGACTGCCCGGCGCGGAGGCGCTCGACGGCGTCGTGCCAGCGGTCCTCGTCGTCGGACATCCCGTCCGGCGCGCCCTGCGAGCCGCCCGAGCGCGCCATGAGCATTTTCGCGAGCTCGACGCCCGACTCGGCCAGCGCCGTCGCCTTCACGCGGTCGCGGGCGAGCGACGCGTACCCGGCCTCGAGCTTCGCCTCGAACGCGAGCGAGCCGAGCAGCGCGGAGAGCACGACCACGACGACGAGCGCGAGCACGAGCGCCGAGCCGGAGCGGCGGTCCGCCGCGCGGTCTGCACGGGGCCGCGTCACGGCCGCCGCTCCCACCGCCCGACGACGGGCGTCCCCCAGAGCCGCGAAAGCCCGAGGCACCGGCAGCAGCCCTCGAGGAACGCCGAGACCGGCTTGCACTTGAGCGCGCGGTGCACGACCATCGGCAGGAAGAACTGGCCGACGCGGCCGGTGCGCCGGAAGCCCGCGTCCGCGAACGCGTCGCGCACCTGGCGGTGCTTGAAGAGCGTCCACGTGCGCGTGTTCTTCTCGAACTTCTTCTTCGCCTTGAAGAGCATCGGCGCGATCGCGTTGAGGCTCTGCGACGTCGGATAGTCGGTGATCACGGGGCCGCGCGAGACGCGGCACATCTCCTTCACGAGCGTCGGCCAGACGGAACAGTGCGTGAGCATGCGCACCGCGACGACCGCGTCGAAGCTCTTGTCCGGATACGGCAGCGCGACGACGTTGCCGACGTCGAACGCGCAGCGCCCGGCGTCGACGAGGTCCGCGATGCGGTGGCGGCAGCTCGGCGCGCTGCCGATCACGGTGATCTTGTAGCCGGCGTCGGCGAGCGGATGCGCGAGCTGGCCGTGGCCGCCGCCGACGTCCAGCACGGTCGCGCCGGGGGCGACGCGCGCGCCGAGCAGCTTGAGCACGGCGCGCTCCTGGACCTTGAGCATCCACGCGCCCGTCGCGCCGCGGAATCGCGTCGCGTAGTCGTCGTTCGAGGTCTCGACGTCCGCGGTTTCGGGAAAGGGCGAGGAGGTGTCGGTGTCGTCGTTCATGGCGGGATCAGCGGAGGGGCGCGGCGCTCCAGCCGAGCTTTTCGCGGAGCGGGCGGAAGGGGTCGGCGCCGGGGAGCGTGAGGAGCGTGACGGTGCGCGCGGCGGTGGTGGCGGTGAAGGCGTCGCCGGGGCGCAGGCGGGCGCGCAGCGCGCCGTCGACCGAGAAGCCGACGGGCGCCTCGGCGCGGGCGACGCGCAC
>JAFPUX010000101.1 GCA_017413145.1 Kiritimatiellia bacterium
GCTCTCGTCCACGCCGGCGTGCGGCGAGAGCGCCTCCTCGCCGAGGACGGGCGCGGCAGCGGCGCCGGCGGCTACGCCCTCCGCGCCGGGCGGCGGAAGGACGACGCGCCCGAGCACCTCCGTCTCGAGGACGTTCTCGACGAAGTCGCGCGCGCCCTTGCCCTGGACGACGCACTTGCCGGACGCGTACAGCACGACGTTGCACTTCCACGACGGCGCCTCCGCGGCGGCCTCCGCGTAGGGGACCGTGCGCGGGAGGTAGTTGCCCTGCGCGAGGACCGTCCGGAGGCGCGCGCGCTGCGCGGCGTCGAGGGGGAATGTGAAGACGTTCGCGTTCACGGCGCGCGGAGGCGTCACCTGGACGGCGCGTCCGGCAGGAGCAGGCCGAAGGCCGCGAGCGTCTTGGCCTGGTTGTTCACGACGCCCTCGTCCATGCCGATGGCGAAGTGGCAGTCGGAGAAGGTGTACATCGACGCGCTGTCGGTGCGGACCTCCGGGACGGCGGTCTCCTTCCAGTTGTAGCCCTGGCCCGACTGCACCGGCCCCTCGGCCTGGATGCCCGGCACGACGCCGCCGGGCGAGTAGCGGCTGTTGTGCAGCGGCGCGTGGATGCGCCGCCCGCCGAAGCCCGTCATCCAGCAGATCGACATCGGGTTGCACCCGAGCGTGTTGTCGCAGTTGCGGACGATCCAGTCGCGGTACTTCGCGTCGCCCGTGACGGCCCACGCGTAGATGATCGGGTGGAGCATGTTCTCGTAGGCGCCCGTGCCCCAGTTGATGGGCGCCCACGGGTGGCGGATGAACGGATACGCGGCGTTCCTGACGGCGTTGATGAAGCCGTCCGCGTCGCGCACGATCGCGTTCTTCGCGGCGGCGCGCACCGCGGGGTCGGTCGCCTTCTCCGGCGCGCAGTGCACGTAGGCGAACGCGGCGGCGCGCAGGTCCCAGTTCCCGTCCTTCTGCGCGGGCGCGTTCGGGTCGCCGCGCCACGGGGTCTGCTCGACGAACGCCGCGTTGTACTTCGCGTCGCCCGTCGCGGCCAGCAGGTGCGCGGCGGCGTAGGAGCGCGCCGAGACCCAGTCGTCGCCGCGATTCTGCGGCGGGTTGGCCTCCGCCCAGTCCCACGCCCTGCGCGCGCGGTCGATCAGGCCGTCGCCGGCCTTCTTCTTGCCGACCGAGCCCAGGATGCGCCCGCACTGCGCGGCGCAGCCGGCGAAGCGGCAGGAGGCGGCCGCGTCCTTGCCGAAGGCGTAGTCGCCGAGCACGTCCAGCTCGACCGTCTGGAAGAAGCCCGGGTCGCCGTTCGACTCCGTGCCGAAGCGCACGCCGCCGTCGGCGTCCTGCAGGCCGATCCAGAGCCGGAGCTCCCAGAGCGCCTCGTTCACGACGTCCGGGATGCCGTCGCCGCGCTCGTTCGGCGGGACGGGCATCTGGCCGTCGCGGAACTTGCGCGGCGCGGCGTCGTAGGCGTCGAGGAGGGCCTGCGCGACGTCGAGGTGCGAGCGCGGGTTGTAGTCGCCCGCGTCGTGGTGGCCTCCCTTGACGGCGAGCTTCGCGGCGCCGGGCTCGGCGAAGTCCGGAAGCTTGCCCAGGTTCGTGCCGCGCGGGGCGGTCGTCGGGACGATCCCCTTGTCGTGGCACGAGACGCGGTTCCAGGGGAACCACGGCTCCTTGAGCTCGATGCCGCAGCGCTGGGCGACGAGACCCGTCGCCGCGACGGCGAACGCCTCCGCGTAGGCGTCCGCGGCGACCTTGAAGTCGAGGGAGCGCCCGACGCCGGGGACGGCGACGTAGTAGCGCCCGGGCTTGCGCAGCTCGGTGAAGTCCATCTCCCAGACGTTCTCGCCCGAGAGGTCGCCCGGGCGCGCGTCCTTCTCGCCGCGGCGGTGCGTCGGGCGCGCCGTCCCGGAGAACGCCACGGCGTGCGTGGCGGCGTCGCGCACCTCGAACTTCGGCGGCTCGGGGAAGTCGAGCGCGCCCTTCGGCATCGTGCCGAGCCAGCGCCCGAGGCGCGCGAACTTGATCGCGTCGGGGAGGTAGCCGGCCTGGTTCGCCTTGATCGAGTCCGAGACGCTCGCGCGCTCGTCGAACGCCAGCTCCGCCTCCGCCGTCGCGCCGGACGCCATCGCGGCCGGCGAGACCGACACGCGCACCTTGTCGCCCGCCTTGAGCGGCCGCCCGATGTCGAGGAAGATGTCGTGCATCAGCAGCACGTGGAACGGCCAGTACTCGGGCTTGTAGAGGTCGATGCGCGTGCGGCGGCCGACGGAGGAGACCGTCGCCGGCGCGCCGTTCACCGTGACCGTGTAGGTCGAGGCGTTGTCGCACGCGGGCGGGACGAGCCCCGCGCCGCACTCGAGCCGGACGATGCCGCTGCCGACGCTCCGGACGCCGCGGAGGCCGGCCATGGCGCGCACCGCGTCGGACGGCGGCGGCAGCTCCGCCTTCGCGAACGGCCCGCCCGCGCGGAAGACGAACGACGCGCTCGCGCCCGCGCCCGTGACGAGCAGGTTCTGCCGCGAGGGCGAGCCGTGCGCGATCACGGAGTAGGTCGCGCCGTCCTTCATCGGCGACGGCAGCTCGATCGCGACGGCGACGGCCCGGAGCGCGCCGTGCTTCGCCGGCTTGGGCGACGCGTCGCCGGCCGGGAGCGGGAATTCGTCCGCCTGCGCGATCTTGCGAACCGACTTGGGCCGCGCGAACGTCTTGTAGTCGTAGGCGGGGTCCTTGTCGGAGAGGATGCGCCAGGCGTCCGCCTGGTCGGCGGCGTCGGTCGTGGCCGCGCCGAGCACGACGCGGATTTCGGTGGGCGAGAGCGGCGCCGCCTCGCGCACGCCGTAGGAATGCATCGCCGCGGGTTTCGTGTCGTCCGGCAGCGTCGCGGCCATCGCGGCGGAGGCGAAAAGAAAAAGAGAAAGTATGGCTTTTGTTTTCATGTTCGGGGTCCTTTCCCGTCCAGTGGGAACGCCGGGCATTATACCCGCATTTCCCCGGAATGGAAAGGAAAATCGGTCCTCCCCCCGGCGCCGTCCGCTGCCGTGGATGCCGTGCCCGCCCCGGCTTTCGGGGAGCCGCGGGCTCCCCGGATGTTTCTACCGCCCGCGCCGCAAATCGCACGCGCGGCCGCCGATGGCGGCCGCGCAGCCTCCCACGCCAGCGGACTGCTCTGGGGTAAAAGCACCATCTCCTTCTCCGCGCCGTGTCGGATACTGGTCAGTTGCCCCACACCCGTCCGTTGCCGTGGGAGGCTGCGTGGCGGGGTTCCAACCCCGCCACGCGCGTGATTTGCGGCGAGGGCGGTCGGTACGTCCGGGGAGCCGAGCGAGGGCCGGGCGAAGCCCCGCCCGAGCGGTTGGCTCCCCGGAAGCCGGGGTTCTACAGCGACAGATCCCCGTGGATCTTGTACGCGCCGCCGTCGCGCTCCACGTGCAGCTCGCGGCCGGGGAATTCGCGTGCGAGGCCTTCGCGCACCAGCGCCGCGGCTTCGTCTTCGATCTCCGTGCGGTCGGCCTCCGGCACTTCTTCGAGCGTCGCGGTTTCGACCCGGAGCAGGTACCCCGGCCCCTTCTCCGAGCCGAACCCCGCCGTGAACGCCGCGGTCACGCGGAAGAGGCCGTCGTACCGCGGGTTCGCGGCGGCGCCGGCCTCCGGACGCGCGGGGTGGAGCGGCCACCGGCCGCCCCACCGCGCTTCCAGCGCCCGGTCCGCGTCCGCGAGGACCGCGTCGAGCTTCGCTTCCCAGTCTTCGAGCGTCACGCCTCGGCGGCCGCTAGTCGGCCTCCCAGTCCTTGCGCGGCGTGGCGATCAGGTGGAAGAAGTTCGCGCTCGCCGGGTCGTCGAGCCGGATTTCCACGGTGAACGTGTTCGTCCCGCCGTCCGCCGGGGCGGTGATTCCGCCCTCGACCGTGAAGACCCTCGAAGGACCTTCGGACAGCGTGCGGAGGCTGTCCGAGTGCTGGTAGCGCCAGACGTAGTCGTCCGCCGTCAGCTCGACGCCGTTGGTGACCCACACGGCGAACGTGACCGTGGCCGTGTCGTTCGTCCACCCGAAGGCCGTGACGACCGGCTGCGCGATCATCGGCGGGACTTCCTCGGCCTCCGTGTACGAAAGCGGCCAGAGGCGGTCTTCCTGGCCCGGGTTGAAGCCGCCCGAGGTCAGGGACGACTGCGTGTCCCAGTCGGACTGCGAGTTCTTGGAGAGCGATCCGCGCCACGAGATCGACTGCGCCGATCCCATCGTGTTGTGCGCGCGGAAGCCCACGTACCGGAAGCCCGCGGCCACGAGGTCCTCCACGTCCTTCTCGTAGTTGTCGCCGCCCCAGCAGATGCGGTCCGCGTACGCGCCCATGCCGCGCTTGACCGTGAGACCGTAGGGCGACCGCAGGAAGGCGTAGTTCCCGTAGTTGTCGACGTCGTCCTCGTAGGCGAGCGCTTCGTTCATCTCGGCCGGGAAGAGCGGTTCGTCGGCCGCCGGGGACGACAGGGTCGTTCCGCCGACCAGGTACACGCCCCAGCCCTTGTTCGTCGTCGCGCCCGGTTCGGGATCGTGGAACGCGGCCGTCTTCTTGAGCCGGTTCGTCCACGCGGGTTCGGCCCACGGAGAAAGGCTGCCCTTGTCGTTCCTGCCGGCGTGTTCGATCGTCCAGTCGCCCACCGAGCCGCCGAGGGCGCCGATCAGTTCGACGTACTGCGCCTCGATCGCGTCGGGGTTCACTTCGTCGCTCACCGTGGCCATCCACGACCAGCCCGTCGACTTGTACTGGATCGGCTGGATTTCGTTCACGAACGCCTGGTTCGTGCCCACGGTGAAGTTCCAGAAGTGCGCCACGGGGTTCTCGGTCTCCCCCTGGTACAGGTTCAGGTCGATCGGGGCGTACCACGACGGGTTCTCGAACCAGAAGCCGTTCTTCGTGCGGCCCTGCGTCTCCGACAGGATCGGCGAGCCGAAGTCGCCGAAGTACGTCACGCGGACGCAGTACTGGATCAGCGCGTCCGGCGGCAGCCCCGTCGTCGGGATCGTGTTGGTCGAGTGGAAGACGTACGGGCCGTCGGTTTCGTTCGTCGCGAGCCCGATCGTCCCGCGGCCGCGCACGTAGTACTCGTGGCCGTTCGGATCCTGCAGCGGCCCCTCGCGGATCGGCCAGTTCTCGTAACCCCACCGGCTCGGCGTCGCGTTCGTCGTGAACGGCGCCGGCAGCATCGTCGTGCTCACGAGGTCGTTCGTGTGCGCGATCGTCGTGATCACGTAGTACGTCGCCACGTACTTCACGCCGTTCACCGTCACCGTGACCTCGTGCGGCTCGCGGATCTCCTCGTATTCGATGTTGCGCGTGACGATCGGCACCGGCTGCGCCTGCACCTCGGGAAGCGCGTACCAGTCGATGAACACCTGGATGTCCTTCGGGTTCTTGCGGGGGTTCACCAGCTTCACCGTCGCCCCCGTGTCCTGCGTGATCACCGGCACGCCGGGCGTGAACTCGACCGACCCCACGTCGATCGACGCGCGGACCGGCTCCGTGATCAGCACGTTGTCGACCATCACGCGGCAGTGGTCGTTCGTCTCCGCGTAGATGCGCAGCATGCGGTAGTCGCCCTGGAAGAACTCCGCGCTGAAGTAGGTCCAGCGGTCCAGGTCCGGCGGGATGTTCGTGATCGAGGTCATCGACTTCACTTCCTCCGCGTGCCGGACCGCCTTGGGGTTGAGGTCTTCGGTCTTGAGTTCCACCCACTGGTCGTCCGGCGTCATGCCCGAGTTGGCCACGAAGAACCGCAGTTTCGCCGGCGCCCTGTTGCCCGGCGCCGGGCGGTACCAGAAGCTCAGTTCGCCGATGCCCGTCGCGATGATCGGCGTCTGCAGGAACGGCTCGTGCTCCGGCAGGTCGAAGCTCTGCAGCGTCTCCTTGCGCGTGCCGTCGTTCAGGACCGCGCTGCGCATCGAGTCGAACTGCTTCGCGCGGCCGTCGAACTTGAGGTCCTTCTGGCACGACAGGGTCGACGCCTGCGGGTCGCCCGGCGGCGTGATGAAGCTCGAGATGAGCAGGTTGTACGCCTCCCACGACGTGCCGGCGTCGTTCGGGTAGTCGTGCGCGATCAGCTCGTCCACGTACAGGATGCCCTTGATCGAGCTTTCGCTGCCTTCTTCGTCCCCGCCCAGCGTCCGCACGCGCAGGCGTCCGGTCGTCGTCTTGAGGCCCGGCGCGTAGAACGACGCCGTCGTGGCCGTCGGCGCCGACGTCAGCCGCCCCACTTCCGTGATCGAGCCGTCGTCCTCGTCGAGCATTTCGACCACGAACGTCACCGGCCCGCCGTCCACCTCGTATTTGAAGATGATGTCGCCGATGCCGTGCTCGAGCAGCGGCGTCGTCACCGCCTGCGCCTCGTTCGGGTTCGCCCGCGAGCGCGCCAGCTGCCACTTGCGGCCCGTGCGGCCGTCCGCCACGATCGCCGCGTACGTGCCGATCCACGATTCGACCGCCATCCGCTGCGCCGCGTTGTTGCCCGAGAGTTCCGGATCGTACACCGTCTTTCCGCGCCATTCCTCGCACGCGAATTCGTCCACGACCGGCGCGCCCAGGTTGATGGACTTGTTCGAATTGGCGGGGTTGCCGTTCGCGTCGATCCGCTGGTACGTGTAGGGCAGCGCCTTGATCTGCACGTAGGTGTCGTCCCAGAGCGCCATCGGCAGCGAAACGGTCTGCCACGCGTACGAGCCGCCGACCGAGAGGACCCGGTCGGACGACGGGACGTTCACGTCGTCCCACTTCTCCGACCAGTCGTCGTTCACCGTCGGCACCGGCGCCGAGAAGTCCGTGTCGACCTCCAGGCCCGACCGGTACGTCCGGAGCCGGTAGTACGCCGTCGGCACGCCGCGCCCGATGCCCGGCGCCTTCTGGGTTGTCGACGTTTCCCAGATCGTCCACGGTTTCACGTTGTCGACCATCCGGTCCGTCGTCTGCTGGTAGTTGTCCTCGGGACGGGAGTCCGTCACGACCGGTTTGAATTCGGTGGCGTTCGACTTGGTGAGCTTGAACTTGCAGTCGTTCGCGCTGCTCGACCGGGCGGGCGGGGCGCCTTCCGGCTTGTTTTCGATCGGGTACGCCCACGGGCGGAACGTCGCCGCCACGTCGTACACGTCGAAGCCGAACGTGCCTTCGTCCAGCGAACCGCTCAACGCGTAGTAGGCCGGCTGGTTCAGCGGCGGCTTCTCCGCGGTCGTCGTGTCGACGAGCAGGTTGTTGGCGTTGTTGTCCTTGTTCCAGCCCCACAGGTAGATTTCGGCCTCGTTCCCCGTCACCGCGACGCCCAGCGTCCAGGGCCGGTTCGCGTCGGACTGCTTCAGCATGAACCGGTCCGTCGTGGCCTCTTCGTCGGCGTACCACCACGGATACCGCCAGTAGTTCTTGGTGTTGTCGGGGCCGCCGATGATGTTCATGTCGTAGTTCTGGCCGTTCGCGCGTTTCGGCCGGACCAGCGTCGACGTGCCGTCCACCGTCTGCCAGACTTCGATTTCGAGCCACCGGCAGAGCTGGACCTTGCCCTTCACGGTGCGGTAGCCGCCCTTCTGGATCAGCCGAGCTTCCGCGTAGTTTTCCGAATCCTGGTAGCGGAAGATCACGGACGCGTACGCGCCCTGCGCGTCCGACAGGTCGCTGGCGAAGATCTGCACCGCGAGGAAGTAGTCCGTCCAGGAGTAGCCGTTCTTGTAGACCGCGGCGATCCGGTCGTCCGCCGAGGGCCTCACTTTCATCGTCCACGTCCCGCGGCCGTCGACGCGCGTCGCGCTCGTCGTCTCCAGCGAGCCCGGCACGCGCGAGAACGGCGAGAGCCGCACCGCGCGGTTCGCGTTTTCGCTCGTCGCCGACCGGCGCTGCCGCTCGTCGATCGCCCACGCGTTCTTCGCGAGGAACCCGTCCCAGTACTCCGGCCCCGTCTGGATGTTCAGGTGGTCGCCGGCCAGGCCGGACACTTCCTCGAAGCCGCGCACGCTCATCGAATCGAAGGGCGTGACGGTCCGTCCCTCCAGGTCGCATTCGAACGTCTTCATGTCGTACAGGCCGAACGACCGCGAGAACCAGTTGATGTCCGCCGCCCAGTCGTTGAAGTCCTGCCACGCGGCGCGGCGCACCTGGTATTCGCCGTTGGTGGTGCAGAAGCGGTACATCAGGAAGCCGTCGTAGTCGATCTGCACGCGCGTGCCGAGCTGCGACATCGAGTAGGGATCCGGCACCGGCCGGTACGTGTAATACGTCTCCTTGCGCGTCTTTTCCTCGCGGTGGACTCCCAGCTCCACCCCCGAGACGTACGCCGCCCCGGAGTTGGTCGCCCGCGTCGCGGCCGCGAGGGCCGATTCGTCCAGGTGGATGCACGCCCACCCGGCCGCCGATTCGGAGAGCGTCACGTCGACGACCGTCATGTCCTCGTTCGTGACCCAGAGCAGCTCCGAGAGGTTCCAGCCGTTCGTCACCAGCGACGAAACCGCGAACGTCGGGAAGGGATCGCCGACGGCCGACGTCTCCGTCCAGTTCACCGTCGTCCAGCCCGCCGGGATTTCCGCCGGCCACAAGTTCGTCGTCGCTCCGCCGTCGAGGATCTGCGGCGACCACGCGCCGCCCGCCGGCCAGTTCGTTTCGCAGGAAATCACGTTGCCCTCTTCGTCGTAGTCGAAGTTCGACAGCGTCGCGGCCTGCGTGTAGAAGTACGTGCGGCCGCCGTCCCCGCTGACGCCTTCCACGAGGCAGCCGTCCGTCCGCGTCGCGTCCGCCTTCATCCACGCCGGGTCGATGGCGTGCCAGCTTTCGTTTTCGCCCGTCACCGTCGCCCACGCGACCGGGACGGCCGCGGAGACGCCCGCCGGACGCGCCGTTTCGAGCAGGCTCGGCGTGTCGGTCGTCACGTTCGTCACGAGCGTTTCCTCGTAGTACGTGACCGTCCGCTCGTGCGGGACCGCCTCCGACCCGAACTGGTCCACGAAGCCCGCGCTCGGCGGGTTGATCGCCGTCTCCTCCTGGTCGTGCTCCAGCCAGAAGAACGGCGACCCCGCCGCCCCGTTCGTCGCGCCGTTGCCGTATTCCGTCGCGCCTTCCACGTAGTGCATCGCGCCCGTGATCGCGAACGCGCCGTCGATCGAGTTGGTCTGGTGGATGATCGCCTGCCACGTGTAGTCGCCCACGAGCTGCATCGGGTAGCAGTCGTCCAGTCCCGGGATCGCCCCCGCGTCGATGTCGAAGCCCGGCTTCGCCGGGTCCCACGGCCGCGGCACCGCCGTCACCTGCGTGTACATCGACCGGAAACGCCGGATGCCGTCCGCCGCCAGGAACGTCAGGTACGTGAACGGCGCCTGGATTTCGACCCGGCCGGGGACGGAGGTCGCGAGCGTGCGGGACTGGCGGACCATGTAGTTCACGTCCGCGTGCGGCCAGCCTTCGTTCAGGTTGTCGATGTCGAAGCGGTGCGTGAAGTCCCACACGGCGTTCGTCGCCGCCGTGTCCGGCACGACGTCCAGGCTCGTCGCGTACTGGATGCCGCCGAATTCGTCGTACAGGTCCGGCTTGTACGCCGGACTGCGGCGTTCGGAAATGTTGTCGTTCGCGTCCGTGAGCAGCGCCCAGTCGTTCGTGTGGATCAGGTACGGGTACTGGCCCCGGCCGAAGCGGTAGTTCACGACGTTGTTGAGAAGCGGGAACGTGTTGTACTGACTAGCCGCGAACGTCGGCGTGTACCCCGTGAAATCCACCCGGTAGAAGTATTCGAACGGACCGGCGTCGACCTGGCTGGCGTCGAGCGTGCAGGCGTAGACGCCGTCGCCCGTGTTCGTGCGGCCCATCCGGTTCGTCATCGGCTCGGTCTGCCAGGGGTCGTCCTCCTGCTGCCGCCACACGAGCGTCGGCGTGAAGTTCGCCGCCGGCGCCGCCGCCCACCGGTTGCTCACCGCGACGTGGAACTCGATGGGGTCCTGCAGCGACGGATACCCCGGCGCGTAGTCCGCCTCGTCCTTCGTCACGATCACGTCGGGGATGATCGGGGTGAGGACGATGTCCTGAATGTCGATGGCGGCGGTTTTGAGATCCGCTGCAGAGGAACTGGCGGCCGCCGTTTTGTTGTAGATGCGATAGTAAGACTCTTTGTCAGGAAGATTCTGTAGAATCAAGTGGAATTGATGCCATTCCGATCCTCCAGTTGCAGCCGGGACCGACAATTCCGCCAATTGCTGGTATCCATACACCTTTTGGGTTCCCACTTGGGCACGAATCCAAATTCGGTCGACGACAAGTGTTCCCCCTTGCACTGCGTTGCGGCTGGCCATTTTGGCTTTGAACCAAATACTTCCGACGCCGGTCGGAAGCGTCTTGTTCGTCCGGATAAAACCAGCCGTCGCCCCTTGAAATACGGGGGCTTTCGTCGTATCCGTCGAACCAAGCAGTCTTACCATTTGTGGAACGGAGGACAAGCGGGTGCAACGAGCTCCGTACCATTCCGTGTCCATGGTAGTGCCCGACATGGCCCAATTCACCATGTTCGGATATCGAAGATTCGTGAGTCCGTTCGCGTCCGTCGTGTTTTCCGCGATGGTGTACAATTGAGGCGAGCCGTTGGCGTAACACGTCGTTTCGCCGGCCTCGTCCTCGGCGTAGATGACGACCGTCGCGTTTCCGGCGTGGTTGGCGGGCAGGGTGCCGGTCCACTCGGTTCCGCTCCCGGTCAACCAGACGCGCACGGTCGTTTCGTCCTGCGACCAGTCGCAATACACGCAAGCGGCGCCCGGCGGATTGAGATAGACCGAGATCGGAGCCCCGTTGAGCGCATCGGAATTCTGGCCGATCAAAACGGGATTCTGGGGAATGAACTCCGGCGCGGCCGAAGCGGTGACGGCCGCGGCCATCGCGGCGATGCAGGAGAAAAGGGAAGCGTGTTTCATGTTCGTTCCTTGTCGGTTCCGGGGGTACAATCCCCCAACCCCCGCGGTCGCGGGGTTGCGGGGCAAGCATACCACACCTCCCCCGCGCGCGTAAAGCGAAAAATATGGGAGGAGTCGGATCCCGGTCCTTTCCCCCTCCGCGCCGTGGCGGATACCGGTCCTTTCCCCCCAGCGCCGTCCGCTGCCGTGGGAGGCTGCGTGGCGGGGTTCCCACCCCGCCACGCGCGTGTTTTGCGGCGCGGGCGGTAGAAACATCCGGGGAGCCGGCGGCTCCCCGAAAGCCGGGGCGCACCCCTGCCCGGCGCATGCGCCTACACCTCCGCGATCTCCCTCGCGCAGGCGTTGAGCGCCTCGCACAGCGGCCGGTCGAGCTTCCGCTTGTTTCCGGCCGGAATGGGCGAAACCGCGAGAAACCGGCCGTCCTTGAGCGCGGCGAGGCGGGCGGGGCCGGGCTTGTAGAAGCGGTCGATCGGGCGGTTTTCCACGTGGATCGCCCGGCCCCCCGCCCGCAGCGCGGCCGCGAGCGCCCGCTTTTCTCCCGGCGAGATTGCGGGAGATACCAGCACGGCCCCTTCGCGGGCGAGCTCTTCGGCCCGTGCCTCCATCGCCCGGAGGCGGGCCTCGCCTTCCCGCTGCGACACCCGCACCGCCACGAACCGCTCCGCATCCAGCAGGGCCGGATTTCCGAAGGCGGTCCAGGAAACCGGCCCCGCCTCCAACCCGTCCGGCCATCCTCCGGGCAGACGCGGGTGTACCAGCGGCGGGGGGGGGGGGCCCC
>JAFPUX010000102.1 GCA_017413145.1 Kiritimatiellia bacterium
GCGCGTCCGCGGCGGGGCGGAGCGCTTCGACGCCCGCGGGGAGCGCCCCGCCGGCGAACGCGGCGACGATCGCGTCCTGGTCCTTGAGCGCGCCGACGAACGACAGCGGCGCCTTCGAGCCGTCCGGCAGCGTGGTCTCGATCTTGTCGAGGCGGGCGATGGCGCGCTCCGCCAGCGGCGTCGGCACGAGCACGCGGTCGCCGCCGAGGACGAAGCCGGCCAGGTCGATCTCGTCGAAGCTGTACCGGCTGCCGCCGCCGCCCTCCTCCTGCGAGCGCGGGTCGAGGCGGACGAAGACCGGCAGGATCGAGCGGGCGAGGGCGCGCTCGAGGTCCGCGGCCTCGCGTTCCGGGGCGTCCGGCGGCGAGGCCGTCCAGGACGCGGGCGGCGCGAACGGATCGGGCTCGGCCGGCGTTTCGCCGCGGAACGTGGCGCCGACCGGCGTGCCGTCCGCGGCGAGCACGAGCGCGAGGGCGGTGCAGCCGACGGCCTCGAGGCGCGATTCGGGGTAGAAGGTGCGGTCGGCCGGGTCCGTCTTGTCGACGGTGGCGGCGAGCAGCCCGTCGTCGTCCCGCGCGACGCGCAGGGAGAAGAGCGGGCCGGCCGCGCCGCCCCCCGGCGCGAACTCGAGCGGCTTCGCGCCGGGGATTGGCGTCTCGGTCGCGAGGAGCAACGCGCCGCGGTCCGGATAGGCGGCGACGGGGCGCGCGGCGACCGGTTCGCCGCCGTCCGGCGGGCGGACGGCGATGCGCGCGACGCACGCCGTTCGCACCATCGGGTCGTAGGTCAGCACGCGGTCGGGCGCGAGCACGAACCCCGGCAGCGGCAGCGGCCGGGAATCCGTGATGAGGTTCTCGGGATCCACGTTCCCGAGCGGAAACTCAGCGTCGACGGCCGGCGGAAAGCGCAGTTCGCCGTCGACCTTGAAGCGCCATTCCACCTCGACGATCGATGCGCCGTGGCGCTCGAGGAGGGCGGCCGGCGAGGGCTTGGCGGGCGCGTTCGTGGCAGGGTCCGCGGCGGCGGTCGCCGCCGCCGCAAGGAACAAGGAACAACGAAGAATGCTAAATTTCATGGTCGTGGGCGGGAAGTTGGTGGTGTGTCCCGCATCCTAGCACAATTTGCTTCACATGCAAAGCGAAAAGCGGCTTCGGAAGGCCGCCGGAAGGACTCGGGCGGTTGGCCGGGAAGGGCCGAACCGCGCATCGCGCGATGCGCGTCCCGCCGTCATTTCGTGGGGGTGAGGGGGGCTATTCGGCCGCCTTGTCCGGTTCAAGCTCCGCTTCGGCGGATTGGGTTCTTTCGTTGCACGGGAGGCAATGGTATCCCCACTCGGCGGGTTCGGTCAAGCGGATCTCCACGAGCGCTTCGGCGTCGAACCGGACGGAGCGGCGGACATGGGTCCGTGTTTCGATGGACTCGGGGAGGGCGTCGAGGAGGGCGTCCGGCAGAAAGGAGTCGTAATAGTCGGCGACGCGTCGGCCGACGGGCGCTCCGATGAAGCCGGCTTCGCCGGGGCGCAGCGGGAAGGACGCGCGGAGCGTCCGGTTCGTCGCCGGCTCGCCGGGATGTCCCTTGCCCGACGGCGCGAGCTGCAGCTCGGCTTCGACGACGAACGCCGAATCCGGCGTCCCGTTGGTCGAAAGGCAGAGGGACAGGCTGATCGGACCGCCGTCGAAGTCGGGTTCGTAGAATGTGTTTCCGGCGTAGTCGACCGATATCGGATACGGACGTTCCAGGTCGAACCGGACGCCGGGCTTGCCGAGGGGTACCGTATCCCTTCGGTCCCGGATCTGTTCCAGCGCGGGCGGGACGGACAGCTTTCTGAAAAGCGGCGACAGAACATCCGGATCGGCGGGTCCCGCCGCCCAGGCGCGGCCCCCGTCCAGGGCGACCGGCGCGGGCAGGAGCCGCCCGTAGCTCCGCAGGAGTTCCCAGCCGGCGGGTTCGGAGGCGGGTATCGGAACGAGAGCGAGAAGGTACACGCGGACATCGATCCGCGGACAATCCGGCGTCGGCACCCAGAGGAAAACCGGGGCTTGAACCCGCGCGAGAAGATCCGTCGCGGCGGGGTTGCTCGCGGCAACGAGCGAGGGCCTCCACAGTTGGGGCGCCTCTCGTAGCGTATCCCTCTCGTCCGCCGCGGCGGAGCTTGCCGCCGCGGCGATGACGAACGACGCAATCGCCGCGCGGAAATGACGGAGGTGCCGGTTCATGGTTGAGCGGGTGCGAGGGCGGCGACTTCGCGGAAGCGGGACAGGATGGCGACCATGCGGGACTCGGGGGACGGTTCGGTCTGGACGAAGCCCTCGACGGCCGCTTCGAGGTCGGGCGCGGCAAGGTAGCGCGCGAAGCGTTCGGAGAGATACCGGCGCAGGTCTTCCGGCGCGGCGCGGATCTCCCCGACGAGCTCCGGACGGCCGTCGAAGAGGCAGATTACGTCCTCGAAATCGTGGCTCATGATCATGTCGCCCCGTCCGCGGTCTTCGAACGCCTCGAGCTTGAGCGCGACGAAGTACGGCGCCGAAACGATGCGAACGGAACGGTCGCCTGCGCGGACGGGCCGCGCGGAGGCAAGCGCCTCTCGGAACCACCGCGATTCCCAGCCGAGGACGGAGCGGTGGATCGGGAGGATGTCGACGACGATGCCCTCGTACCGCCAGCGGCAGATCGGCGCACCGGAGGTCATGTCGTGGTGGAATCCGCGCTCGGCAAGGGGGCGCTCGAGCCGCTGGTAGTCGCGCCGCGTGTGCGTGTCCGTGAGGACGTCCACGTCCATCGTCACGCGGACCGCGGAGGCGGACGGATCGGTGACGAGCAGCGAGAGGACGCCGCCGCCGATGAAGGCGTAGTCGACGGGGAACGGGCGCAGGGCGACGTCGAGCCGCGCAATCTGTTCGGCGGATGTCATAGCGCGGCCTCCAGCTGCTCTCGGGCCCAAGCGCGCTCGCGGAGGCGTCCGCCGCGCGCGAGGTCGAAGAGGGCGAGGCGGTCGTAGAGCGCGCGGTCGGCGCGCGCGGCGCGCGGGACGGTCGGGTAGAGCGGCGCGTAGGCCGGGCCGACCGCATCGCCGTCCGGCGTCTCCCAGACCGGCGCGGGGCCGCCCAGAAAACCGTCCCGTATCGTATAATCCGCCTCGTCCCATTCTCCGATGTGCACAAGGACATAGCGGTATTCTTTGGCGATCGCCCTGGCCAGGGCAGATGCCAGCGCTTCGTCGCTCAGA
>JAFPUX010000103.1 GCA_017413145.1 Kiritimatiellia bacterium
GCGCGGCGCCGCTCGCGACGGCCGCGCGGCGGCGCGTGAGCTCCCCCTCGGGCTTGTCCGCGCCGTCGCGGAAGACGCGGTCCGCGAGGAGGAAGCCGAGCACCGCGTCGCCGAGGAATTCGAGGCGCTGGTTGTCCGGGGCGCCGGGGTTTTCGCGGGCGAACGACGGGTGCGCGAGCGCCGCCTCCAGCAGCGCCGGGTCGGCGAACGCGTGGCCGAACGCGGCCGCGACGGCGTCAGTCTCCGAGCTCACGGGCGAAGATTTCGTCGATGTGCGCGAAGGAGTTCTCCGGGCGGCAGATTGCGTCGAGGTCCGCGGCGGAGAGGAGCGAGGAGACGTCCGGGTCTGCGGCCAGGAGCGCCTTGTAGTCGCACTCCTTCGCCCACGACTCCATCGCGAGGCGCTGCACCAGGTCGTAGGCGGCCTCGCGCATCATGCCCTTTTCCACGAGCGCGAGCATCACGCGCTGCGCGTAGACGAGGTTGTGGCTCATGCCCATCGAGCGGAGCATGTTCTCCGGATGGACGAGGAGGCCCGAGAGGATGAAATCCACGCGCTCGAACATGTAGTCCAGGAGCGTCGTTCCGTCAGGGACGATCACCCGCTCGGCGGACGAATGGGAGATGTCGCGCTCGTGCCAGAGCGCGACGTCCTCGAGCGCCGTGACGGCGTAGCCGCGCAGGACGCGCGCGAGGCCGCAGACGTTTTCGCTCTTCACCGGGTTGCGCTTGTGCGGCATCGTCGAGGAGCCCTTCTGGCCCTTGCCGAACGGCTCCTCGGCTTCGCGCAGCTCCGTGCGCTGGCAGTGGCGGACCTCGAGAGCCATCTTCTCGAGGCAGGCTCCCGTGATGGCGATCGTGCACATCAGTTCCGCGTGGCGGTCGCGCTGGAGGACCTGCGTGGAGACGCTCGCCGGGACGAGCCCGAGCTTCTCGCAGACGTACTTCTCGACGAACGGGTCGATGTTGCCGTAGTTGCCGACGGCGCCGCTGAGCTTGCCGACGCGCATCGTCTCGGCCGCCTGCTCGAGGCGGCGCAGGCAGCGGCGCATGTCGCTGTGCCAGAGGAGGAACTTCATCCCGAACGTCGTCGGCTCGGCGTGGACGCCGTGCGTACGGCCCATGACGGGCGTGTCCTTCCACTTGCGCGCCTGGGCTTCTAGCGTGCCGATCAGGTGTCGGCAGTCCGCGAGCAGGATGTCCATCGCGTGGCGGATGTTGATCGCGTAGGCGGTGTCGACGACGTCCGTCGACGTGAGCCCGTAGTGGAGCCACTTGGAGTCGTCGCCGAGGGACTTGGCGACCGTGCGCGTGAATGCGACGACGTCGTGGTGGGTGCTCTTTTCAAGCTCCAGGATGTCCTCGACCGTAAACGTCGCGTTTTTCCGCATCCGCGCGGCAGTGCCTTCGGGCACCTTGCCGAGCTTCTCCCACGCCTCGGTGGCGGCGAGCTCGACGTCGAGCCAGACGTGGAACTTGTGGTCGAGCGTCCAGATGGACGCCATCTCGGGGCGGCTGTATCGTTCTATCATGGAGGAATCCCTCGTACTCCTAAATGTTGGATAGCGCGCATTATAGAGAATTCGCGCGCGCGGTTCAACCCTGTCGTCCGCCGACCATTCAAAGGGGTCTGTCCCCTTAAAAAGTGCTTGCACGGACGGAAGAAACGTGGTAGGTTCTCCGGCATGGAACGGACGAACGGGAGGAAAACGGCATGAGGCGGCCCAGGATCAAAGCCGAGGGGGAAGGGTTCTACCACGTGGTGAGCCGGATCGGCGGGAAGCGGTTCCTCATCGACGCGGAGGAGAAGGGGATCCTGCTCGCAACGATCCGCGCGGCGGCGGCGTTTTCGGGCGTGGAACTGTACACGTTCGCCGTGATGTCCAACCATTTCCACCTGCTCGTGCGCGTTCCGAGGAAACGGGAGGTTCCCGACGCGGAGCTGTTGCGCCGGATGGAAGCCCTCTACGGCACGCCGCGGTTCCACAAGGTGCTGGACAAGTGGGAGAAGTGGAACAAGACGAACCAGGAGAGCCGCGTCGAAAACGAGAAAGCCCGCCTGCGGGCGCGGATGCACGATCTGTCGCAGTTCTGCAAGACGTTCAAGGAGACCTACACGCAGGACTACAACCGCCGCCACGGCAACACCGGAACGATCTGGGAGGGGCGCTTCAAGAGCATTCTCCTGGACGGCTCCCGGCGGGCGATGATGACGGTGGCGGGGTACATCCATTTGAACCCCGTCCGCGCGGGCATGGCCGAGACCGCCGAGGAAGCGGAGAACGCCGGCTTCGGCGCGGCGTGCCGGGGCGACACGCGCGCGCAGGCCGGCCTGCTGGGCCTCGTGAAACGCGTGTACGGCGCGAAGGACGCAACTTGGGTGCAGGCGCGCGAAGCATGCGCAGAGGTCGTCGCGGGAACGGTTCCCGGCGGGAGCGCGGGCGATCCTCCGGCAACCCCGGGGAACGGGGCGTTCAAGGCGTTGCTGCGTTCCCGCGTGGCGGGGTTCCTGCACGGCGGCGCGCTGGGTGACGAGCGTTTCCTCAAACGCGTGGCGGCACGTCTTCCGAAGCGCGCGCGACGGCATTCCGAAACGAGACTCGACCGGTGTCCGTTCCTCGGCTTCCGGTCCGCCGCCGGCGTCCGCGAGGTTTCCTGACCATGCGTCTTCCCGATCTTCCGGCCGCCGCCGCCTTTCCCGCCCTGCGCCGCGCCCTCGCGGAGCGGCCCTGCGCGGTGCTGTGCGCACCGCCCGGTTCGGGCAAGACCACGCTCGCGCCGCTCGCGCTGTTGGACGAACCGTGGCTCGCGGGAAAAAAGATACTCCTCCTCGAACCCCGCCGCATGGCGGCGCGCGCGGCGGCGTGGCGCATGTCGGACCTCGCCGGTTCGCCGCTCGGCGGGCTCGTCGGCTACCATATCCGTCTCGAGCGAAAGGCCTCGCGCGAGACACGCGTCGAAGTTCTCACGGAAGGCCTGCTTTCGCGTCGCATCCTTTCCGATCCCGAGCTCGAGGACGCGGGACTCGTGATCTTCGACGAGTTCCACGAACGCTCGCTCCACGCCGATTTCGGCCTCGCGCTCGCGCTCGACGTCCAGCGCGGCCTTCGTCCCGACCTGCGCATCCTCGTCATGTCCGCGACGCTCGACGCGGACGCCGTCGCGCGCCATCTCGGCGGCGCATCCGCGCCCCCCGCGCCCGTCGTCCGCGCGGAGGGGCGGCTGCATCCCGTCGAAACCGAATGGTTTGACCTCCGGAACGAGCCGTCCGTCGCCGCTCGCGCCGCGGCGGGCGTCCGGCGCGCGCTCGCGTCGCGTCGCGGTTCCGTGCTCGCGTTCCTGCCGGGCGAGGGCGAAATCCGCACGGCCGCGCGCCTGCTCGGGGAGTCCCGCCTCGGACCGGACGTCGACCTGATGCCGCTCTACGCGGCGCTGCCGCGCGCGGAGCAGGACGCCGCGCTGCGCCCGTCCCCGCCCGGCCGCCGCAAGGTCGTGCTCGCCACGTTGATCGCGGAGTCGTCGCTCACGATCGACGGGATCGAATCGGTCGTCGACGCCGGCCGCGCGCGCGTTTCGCGCTTTTCGCCGGACACCGGCATGTCGCACCTGGAGACGGTCGCCGTCACGCGCGACCGCGCCGACCAACGCCGCGGCCGCGCAGGGCGCCTCGGTCCCGGCTTCTGCCTGCGGCTCTGGAGCGAAGAGGAGGACCGGCGTCTCGCGCCCGCCGCGCCGCCCGAAATCCTCCAGGCGGACCTTGCGCCCGCCGCGCTCGCCGCCGCC
>JAFPUX010000015.1 GCA_017413145.1 Kiritimatiellia bacterium
CCGCGCTCGACCTCGGGCGCGTGGGCCTCACGGCGCGCCTCCTCGTGAACGGCCGCGACGCCGGCCTGCGCGTCGCGCCGCCCTATCGCTTCCGTCTCGACGGCCTGCTGCGCCCGGGCGCGAACGACCTCGTCGTCGAGACCGCCGGCACGCTCGCCCGCCGCCTCCGCGACGACCTCTCCTTCTACCTCGCGCTCCCGCCCGAAGGACTCCTCGGCCCGCTCGCGCTCCTGCGGTAGCGGCGCCCAGCGCGGCCTGGATGGCGTCCGTGCAGTCGGTCGCGCCGTCGCCGACGGCGCCGTGGGCTGCGATGTCGATCATGGTTCGGTTTCTCGCGGGAAGGGCGCGCTACCTCAGGATGAGGACCGTCGCCTCGTTCGGGGCGTGGTGGTACCAGAGGTACCTGGCCGTCTCGCCCGCGTCCTCCACCTCCTCCGCGCTCTTGCGGCGGACGGTCTTCGGCAGCGGCGAGGCGCCCTCGGTGAAGTAGAAGTAGGAGCCGGGGCGGTCCACCTCGCCGAACTCGATCCGCGTCGCATCGATGGAGGATTTCGACCAGTCCGCCACGAGGATCTCGCAGCCGTCGAGCTTCTTCGAGCCCTCGGTCTGCGGCGCCTCGAACGTCAGCGTTGCGCCCGATGCCGCCATCTTCGTCGTGCCCGTCTCGCGGATCAGCGCGTCCTCCGCCGAATAGCGCTCGCGCGCGAGCTCCAGCGTGACGGTCGCGTTGGTGTGCTGCGAGTAGAAGCCGCCTCCGACGAGGAGGCGCGAGGACGCGCCGCGGAGCACGAGCGAAACGGGCGGCGTGGTCGCGCTTCCTCGCTCGGAGAGGTTCACGTTGCCGCTCACGGTCGCCGTGCCGCCGTCGATCGCGAACGTCGCCCCGCCGCAGCCGCCGAGGCCGGTGCCCTGGAAGGAGCAGCCCTCGCCCAGCTCGAACGAGCCGCCCGCGGCCCGCAGGCAGAGGTTCTTCGAGGACGCGAGCGACGCTCCGTTCGTGACGACGATCTTCTGGTTGTTGCCGAGCCAGCCGTTCTGACCGGCGGTGACCGAGACCGCCAGCGCGTCGAAGCGGTAGGAGCCGTCGACGAGACACTGGTCGCCGGAGCCGCGGAACGAGAGCGCCGCGTCCTCCGACGTCCCGAGGAAGACATAGTCGCCGCCGGACGCGAACGTCGCGCTGGCCGGCGACACCGCGCGGTCCACGCGGCAGGTGACGGACATCTTCGGGAACTTCGCGGTCGAGCCGGCGGTCGGCCAGCCGCGGCCGCCCACGGCGGAGGCGGTCCAGTTCGCCGCGTCGCACCAGCGGCCGTCCGCCACGGTCGACTTCCACGTGTAGGTGCCGGGATCCTCGAGCGTGAGCGAGAGCACGGCGGTGTCGTTCGTGAACGCGCGGGCGCCGACGACGGCGACGTGGCGCAGCCGCACCGCGACAGCGCCGCCGAGCTGTTCGGCGGCGAAGGGGGCGACCGTGTGCGAGCCCGCGGCGAGCAGGGCGGCGTCGGTCCAGGCCGTCTGGTTCGTCATCGAGGATTCGTCGGGGCCGACCCAGAGCTCGAGACGCTGGGCGTCGCCGTCGGAGGCGCCATCGACGACATAGGTCAGCGTCGATCCCGCGGCCGCGAAGGCGAGCGGCTGCGAGAACATCGGCGCGGTCGTGACGGCCGTGACGGCGGAGGTCGCCGCGTTCGCCGCGGCGTTGCCGTTGTCGGCGGCGATCGCGAGGTGGTAGGTGCGGCCCGGCGAGAGTCCGGCCACGGTGAAGTCCGCGGCGCCCGCGAAGTCCGACGCGAGCGCGCACGCGCCGTCCGTCAGGCTGGCCGCGTCGTAGCCCCAGACCGCGGCGACGTCGGCGTCCGGCGCGTCGCCGGGGTCGACGAGGTTCACCGTGACGGGGACCGAGACGGGCGAGGGCTCGCCCCAGGTCGCCCGCACGGTCGGCGCGTCGGAGAGGACGGCCGGGGTGAAGCGCAGCGCGACGAGGCCGTCGCCGCCCTTGCCGGAATAGTTGCTGGCGTCCGCGCCGCCGCCGCCGCCGCCGAGTCCGTCCGCGCCGTTCTGGCCGTCCGCCTCGATGCGCTCGGTGCGGTGCTTCGCGGCGATGTTGGCCGTGTTGCGCAGGATGCTGCCGCGGCCGCCGCCGCCCGCGCCGCCGGCACCGGCGCTCTCGGC
>JAFPUX010000104.1 GCA_017413145.1 Kiritimatiellia bacterium
CTGCGGTGGCTCTCGTCGCCCTTCGAGCCGTACATCCACTGGCAGATGGACGCCGTGAAGTGCCCGGTGAACGCCATCGAGTTCAACTTCTTCCTCTCGGTGCTGTGCGCCATCCTCTACCTCGGCGTCTCGCGGCTCACGTGCCGGAAGCCGTTCAACCTCGACCGCATGCTGCACCGCGGCAAGTACGGCCTCGGCGAGAAGCGCGAGATCAAGATGCGCTGGACGCCGCGCACGGTGTTCTCCAACCTCATCGGCATCACGCCGGAGTACACGCGGGGCGACAAGGCCATCGCGTGGGGCGTGTTCCTCTACAGCTTCGTCTACGGCTTCGGACTGGCCTTCGTGGGCGTCGTCGTGTGGAACGTCTTCCATCCGTGGCCGGTCGAATGGTGGAGCTGGTATTTCGTCATCCAGTTCTTCGTCATCCCGTGCATCCTGGCCTGCGTGACCACGGTGTGGTTCGGCGTGGGCGGCTTCATCGGCCTGAAGCAGCTCTTCCGCGACCTGGCCGCCCGCAAGGAGACGAACGACCTGGACGACGGCCGCGTCGAGGGCCACGACTCCCTCGCCGACAAGGCCGCCCTCGAGAAGGTCGACGAAGGGCCCGACCCGGAGCGACACGGCTAGCCGGGCGGCGCGCGCCCTCCGCGATCCAACGTCCTCCGTGGCGGGGTGGAAACCCCGCCACCGAGGACTCGCGGCCCGCGGGCGGGAGCGTGCGTCCGGGCGTTGCCCGTGCGCGGGGATTGTGGTAGAATGGACGACATGAAACGGAAACTCCTCCTTTCCGCCGCGCTCGTCGCGGCGCTCTCCGCCGGCGCGGCGCGCGCCGGCGTGGAAGACACCGTCTGGAACGCCCAGAAGGAACGCGCCAGGGCCCTCAAGCCCGCCAACGCCAAGCGGATCCGCGCCGCCGGCGCGAAGGGCGACCTCGCGTTCTTCGCCGTCCCGGCGCTGAGCGACCTGATGAGACTCGACGACACGTGGCCCGAGGACGGCGCGCTCGGCGGCACCGTCCGCTGCGTCGTCGCGCAGGACGAGTTCGAGGCGTGCTCGTTCGAGCTCTTCGCCTTTCGCGACCTCGACGAGATCGAGCTTTCGGTCGACCTCGCGCTTCCGAACGACCTGCGCGTCGTGAAGCTCTGGTTCCAGAACGGCAACGGCTGGACGAGCTACTTCGACGACGTCGGTCTCAAGCTCGTGCCGGAGCTGCTGCTCCACGACGAGGACCTGGTCCGCGTGACAAAGGACGGCAAGGGCCCGGCGAACCACGCCCGCGTCCGCAAGGACGGCAAGGACGAGTGGGTCTGGATCTCCTCGCCGAAGGAGATGAACCCGAAGGAGGAGCCCTGGCAGTACGATCCGGGCTTCGCGGACGCCGACCGCCTGCTGCCCGTCAAGCTCGAACGGGACTCGTTCAAGCAGTTCTTCCTCACGGTCCATCCGCCGAAGGACTGCAAGCCCGGCGTCTACAAGGGGTCCGTCTCCGTCAAGCGCAAGGGGACGGAGCTCGCGCGCGTGCCGCTCGCGGTCCGCGTGCTGCCGTTCGCGCTGCCGTTCCCGAAGGGCTACCAGCAGCACGACAAGGCGTACCTGCACTCGTGTATGGGCGCGATGCCGAGCCTCGAGCGCCTGACGAAGAACTGCGGCGGCGACGAGGAGCGCGCGAAGGCGTGCTTCCGCGCGTGGCTGCAGTCGCTCCACGACCACTCGGTGTTCCACGCGCCCTGGGTGGGGCCGTCCAACGAGTGGTGCGTGCCGATGCTGCGCGAGATCGGCTTCCCGCTCGACGTCGTGTGGGGCGGGAACATGTGCACCTGGTTCGGGCTCAACTTCGGCGGGCGGATGACCTACAAGCACCTCCGCATCGCGCGGGAGTCGGCGAAGAAGTGCGCCGAGTTCTACCGGCGCGTCCTGCCCGGCGCGCGCATCCTCTGCGGCCACGGCGACGAGCAGGGCGCCGCGTTCGTGACGACGCACCGCGAGCTCTTCCGCGAATACGAGAAAGAGGGGATCTCCCTCGGCTGCGCCGGACACGCGCCGCTTCTCTACAAGGGCGGCTACGCCTACGGCCACCACCCGATGGCGGGCTCGCCCGACGAGGCCTACGACCAGTCGCGCCCGTGGCGCGAGGCCGGCGCGTATCCGATCGGCTTCTACGCGATGCAGCACACCGGCAGCGAGAACCCGCAGTTCACGCGCCGCCAGCACGGCCTCCTCGGCTGGCTCAACGGCATGACGATGGCGCACAACTACGAGTTCGCCGTCGGCAGCTTCAACGACCGCGCGAACGTCCTCTACCGCCCGATGGTCGTGACCTACGCGAACGGCCAGGGCCTGATGGAGACGATCCAGTACGCCGGCTTCCGCGAGGCGTGCGACGACATCCGCTACGCCTCGTACCTGCTCGACCTGGCGGAGCGCGCGGCGGCGTCGGACGACGTCGATGTCCGCCTCCTCGGCCGAAAGGCGCGGCTCTACCTCGCCACGCTGGACGGCGAGCGGATGGACCTCGACGCCGTCCGACTCGAACTCGTCTCGAAGATTCTCGCCCTGCGCGCCGCGCTCGGCGACGACCCTGCGGAGAAAGGAGCCGCGAAATGAAGAAGGTTCTGATTTTTGCCGCGATCTTCGCGGCCGGTTTCGCCTCCGCGCTCACGCCGGAGGAAAAGGAGGCGCAGGAGAAGGCCCGCGCCGAGGCCAAGGCGAGCGAGGAAGCCTGGAAGACGCTCCGCAAGGAGGCCGAGGACCTCGCGCAGAAGGACTTCAAGGGCGGCTTCGCCGACTACTGGCACGACCACCTCGACGCCGCGCGCGCGCTGCTCGACTCTTCGCTCACGAACGCGGTCTTCAAAAACAAGGAGAGGATCGAGATCTTCCGCCAGATGGCGCAGTACCGCCTCGAGGCGACGCGCGACGAGCAGGGCGCGCTCGCCGAGGTCGAGCGGGCGTTCGCGCTGCCCGACCTCACGGACGACGACCGCGCGCTCGCCGAATCGCGGCGCACCGACCTGCGCCGCTTGATGGGCCTCGACCCCGAGCCCGAGCCCCCCGTGCGCGACGAGGCGTTCCACCTCGCCGACCTCGCCGCCCAACAGCTCGGCTCCGGCGCCTGGAACCGCGCCTTCGACGGCTACGCGAGGTTCTGCGCGGAGAAGGAGGGCGCCGCCTTCTTCCGCGAGCGCATCCCGGCCAAGTTCGCCGAGGCGCTCGCCGCCGATGCGAAGACGCCGTGCGCGCGGACCGCGTTCGACGTCGCGGCCTGGCAGGTCCGGCGCGGCGAGGCCGACCCCGGCTTCAAGGACCCCGCCTTCGGCGAGTGGCTGCTTGGCTGGATCGACACGCTCCCCGCCGAGAACCGCCCGGACGCCGTCCGGCTGTTCGAATACGCCGACTCGTTCCGCGGGCGCGTCCTCGACGCGCGCAAGGAGATCTACGCGAAGGGCGTCGTCGAGCGCGCGAAGGACGAGGCGAACCGCGTCCCGCCGCGCACGCTCGAGAACGCGAGGAAGTTCCTCGTCTTCCGCAAGGCGCCCACCGGGCCCGGCCGCGCGATCGACGCCTGCCGAGAATGGATCCGGGAGACCGGCAAGGCGGACGACAAGGTCGCGCTCGCGAAGCTCCTCGCCGACCAGGCGCGCGAATACCTCGCGCGCGGCGACGAGGCCGGAGCGCGCCGGATCTGGCAGGAGCGCGAGAAGATCGTCCCGCCGCGCCAGCCGGTCTCCTTCGCCTGCCCGTGGTGGGGCGACGCGCCGCACGACATCCGCGGCATCGTCCAGTCCGCGTTCTACGCGAAGGCGCCGAAGGCGCTCCTGACGCAGCGCTACGGCGACAACCTCGAGTTCCTCATCCTCACCGACGCCGCGCTCACCGGGCGCGAGATGACGACCGACGACGGCAAGCCCTTCCGCCCGTCCGAGTTCTTCGCGTTCTGCGACCCGTCCGGCGTGAAGTTCCTGCTGCGGCAATACCTCGACAACATGGGCGACATCCGCGCCGGCCTCGCCCACGCGCCGGGCGTCGAGGCCTACATCGCCACCGGCATCGACGACCCGTACCACTGCGTCCTGTTCGGGACGGACGAGACTTCGAAGCCCGAGGACTACTTCACGACGCAGTACGACAACGGCACCGGCTACCGCGTGACGCGGCAGGACCGCGGCACGCTCCGCTTCGCGAGCCTGTACCTCGACGACGGCGTGGCGACGCTCGTCGAGATCCCGTGGGCCGCGGCGTTCGCCTCGATGCCGCCCGAAACGCCGGCGTGGTACGTCGAGTTCCTCAACTGGGCGAACGGCGGACGCAGCCTCGGCGGCTCGATCTCCGTGCACAACCGGTCCTCCTTCGCCGAAATGAAGTTCGAGGGCGTCGACGCCACCGCGCGGCTCGCGATCGAGCGCGCGCTGCTGCCGAAGGCGAAGTCCGTCTTCAACGCTGCGCTCGCGGCGGGAAGCAACGGGCAGGCGGAGATCTGGTCCGACCCGGAGCTGGGCGACCAGGCGTTCTGGCTCGCGAAGGTGAAGCCGCTCGTGGACGGCATCCGGCCCTACGCCGACCGCGTCAAGCCGGGGATGACCGACGAGGACGTCGCCGACGTCTGGGACCACGCCGGCCGCGCGATGCTGAACGTCGACCACGACGTCGCCCGCCTCCGCCGCGAATGGCTCGAAGAGAAACTCACGGAAGAGTGAAGACCGGCCGGCGTTCCGGGCGCCGGCGGAGCGTCCGGCGCGGTTGATTCGCGCGGGGTCATCTGCTAGACTCAAACGGCATGGAACCGAAAGCGCTCCCCAAGACGCTCGGCCTCGGCGACGTGTTCTGCATCGCCGTCGGGGCGATGATTTCGGCCGGCATCTTCCTGCTGCCGGCCGCGGCGTTTTCGCGCGTCGGGCCGGCCATCGGGTTCTCGTACGTGGCGGGCGGCGTCCTGGCGACCTGCGGCATCCTCGCGGTGCTGGAGCTCGCGACGGCCATGCCGGCCGCGGGCGGCATCTACTATTTCACGACGCGCGCGCTCGGCCCGCTCGCGGGCACGATGTCGGGCCTGTTCAACTGGGCGGCGCTCTCGCTCAAGAGCGCGTTCGCGATCTGGGGCACGGCGCAGCTCGCGCACGGGTGGGTGCCGTCCGTCTCCGCATGGGAGTTCGGCGTCGCGCTCGCGCTCGCGTTCCTGCTCGTGAACCTGCTCTCCACCGCGGCGGCGGCGAAGCTCGAGCAGCTGCTCGTCTGGGTTCTGCTCGCGATCATGGCGGCGTACGTCGCGCTCGGGCTTCCGCACGTGGAATCGGCGCGCTTCAAGCCGTGGCTGCTGCCCGGCGTGTCCGTGCCGGACGTCTTCTACGCCGCGGGCTTCATCTTCGTCTCGTTCGGCGGCCTGCTCGGCGTGATCAGCGTGGCGGAGGAGGTGCGCAACCCGCGCCGCAACCTGCCGCTCGGCATCCTCGGCGGGCTCGCGGTCGTGACGGTGCTCTACGGCCTCGTGATGGCGGTGACGGTCGGCGCGATCCCCGCGGACCGGCTGGCCGCGTCGGCCGAGCCGCTCGCGGAGGCGGCGCGCGGCGTCTACGGGCGTCCGGGCTACCTGGCGCTCACGGCGGGCGCGCTGCTCGCGTTCGTGACGACCGGCAACGCGGGGCTGATGGGCGCGGCGCGCTACCCGGTGGCGCTCGCGCGCGACGGCTACGCGCCGGCGGTCTTCGCGAGGGTGCTCGGCCGGCGGCGCATCCCGGCGCCGGCGCTGCTGCTCACGGGGGCGGTCGTCGCGGCGGTGCAGTTCATGGGGATCGAGACGCTCGTCACGGTCGCCTCGACGGTCGTGATGCTTTCGTACATCCTCACGAACCTCTCGGTGATCATCCTGCGCGAGAGCCGCGTGATGAACTACCGGCCGTCGTTCCGGACGCCGCTGTACCCGGTGCTGCCGCTCGCGTGCATGGCGGTGTTCGCGCTGCTCGTGATCAAGCTCGGCGACACGGCGCTGGGGCTGACGTACGTCTTCGTCGGCCTGTCGCTGCTGCTCTACTTCGGCTACGGGCTGCGGGTGAAGCGCGAATTCGCGCTGCAGCAGCTGGTGCGGCGGCTCTTCGCGCCGGACGAGGCGGCCGCGGCGGTGCCGGACCTGGAGCGCGAGCTGCGCGACGTGGTGCGCAGCCGCGACGGGCTCGTGGAGGACGCGTTCGACCGCGCCGTGAAGGACGCGCCGGCGTTCGTCGAAGCGGGAACGGTCCCCCTGGAGGCGTTCTTCCGCCGCGCGGCGGAAGAGGCCGCGCCGCGGCTGGGCGCGGACCCCGCGGCGCTGGCCGCGCGGCTGCTCGAGCGCGAGAAGCTTTCGAGCACGGTCATCGCGCCGGGCGTCGCGGTCCCGCACGTCATGCTGCGGGAAGGGGAGGGCAAGGTGCTGCTGCTCCTGGCCAAGTGCGAGGGCGGCGTGCCGTTCGGCGGGGACGCCGCGGAGGGCGTGCGCACGGCGGTCTTCCTCTTCTGCTCGCCGGACCGGCGCGACGCGCACCTGCGGGGCCTCGCGATGGTGGCGCAGGCGATCCTCGGCTCGGGTTTCGAGCGCAACTGGGCGAAGGCGCGCACGCCGCAACAGCTGCGCGACGTGTTCCTGCTGGCGCGGCGGACGCGCCGCCGGTCGCCGTAGGCGGGCGGCGGGCTACTTGCCGCCGACGGAGAAGTCGAAGACCGTCTCGTTCGGGCGGGAGAGGCCGTTGCGGCGCGCCTCCAGCTCGACGTACGCCTCGTCCGTCCGGAAATCGTTCTGGCGGCGGCGCAATTCGGCGATCTGCGCTTCGAGGACCGCGTTGGTCTTCTGCAGCTCCGCGAGCTGGGCGGCGAGCTCGCCGCGCTGCTTCACGACGGGGTGGAACGCGGTCGCGTAGACCACCGCCGTCGCGGCGGCGACCGCGGCGGCGGCCAGGACGGGAAGGACCTTCATGGGATTTCGGGAAACGGGCCGGAACCCGGAAGAAAGGGAATGGTGGTGGGTCAACGATTCGAACGTTGGAAGGCGGAAGCCAGCAGATTTACAGTCTGCCCCCGTTGGCCACTTGGGTAACCCACCACGGGGAAAGGAACGGGCCGGAAGTCTGCCAAATCCGGCGGTCCAAGTCAAGCGGAAATTTCCGCTTGCGCCGCGGTTCCGCGTGTGGTATCTTCCCCTGCGTCGCGCACGTCCGACGGGACCCGAAAACCCGTTCGCGCCGCGTTGCGGAGGGGTGGCTGAGTGGCCGAAGGCAGCGGTTTGCTAAATCGTCGTCCCGGGTCAACCGGGACCGGGGGTTCGAATCCCCCCCCCTCCGCCACTTTTTTTCCGGGGCGGCCTACTTCTGCGGCGCCGGCGGCGCCAGGATTTCGCCGCTGTACTTTTTCTGTTCGGGTTTGACGGGGGTCCGCGTCGAACGGTCGCCGAAGACGCCCTTCTTCTCCTTCTTCGCGCCCGACGTTTCCGCTTCGGCGAGACGCGACATCAGGAGGCGCGTGTTGATGTCCTCCTGGACGGACGCCATGCTCACGAGCGAGTCGTCGCGCTCGACGATGCGGGGCGTTTCGCCGGAGAAGTCGATCGTCGTGCGGGCGAAGCGGTCGCGGGAAATCTGCTGGACCACGGTGACGAGGTCGTCCGGCGCGAATCCGATCACGGGTTCCGCCACGCGGACGACGGATCCGAGCGAAACGAACGCGACCACGCGCGAGGGGTCCGCGGGCTCCGTCACGCGCAGGAAGAGCTCCTGGCGCTTGTTCCGGTCGATGTAGAGCAGCGCGAAGCGGAGCGGGCGTTTCTGCGAGCGCGAGAGCGGGCGGACCGACGCGGACAGCTCGACGCCGTCGACGACCGAGAAGGACACGACGCGGGAGAGCGCCGCCTCGTTCCCGCGGTACACGAAGACCTCGGCGTGGTACCGGCCGGTGCGGGACAGGTCGTAGGCGCGGCGCAGGTCGACGGTGAAGGACGCCGTTTCGCCGGGGCGCACGGTGAGGCTGTCCACGAGCGAGGCCGGGGCGCCGGGGACCATGTCGAACAGGCGGCCGCTGCCGGCGTCGCGCAGGTAGACCTTGACCGTGTTCTGCAGATAGGGGCCGTAGTCGTCGACGATGAACGGACCGGTCCCGGCGTTGGAGAGCTTCCCTTCCAGGACGATCGGTTCGCCGCGGACGAATTCCAGCTGGGCCGAGGACGCCTGGACCTGGAGGGTGGCGGAAACGACGGGCGCGGCGGCGTCCGCGGCCGGAGCGCGGAACGGGACCGCGGCGAGGAGGGCGAGGGCGGGGAGGAACGTGCGTTTCATCGGGGCGTCCTTTCGGTGTCGGGGGCGAACGCGGCGTCGACGTGTTCGAGCAGCGCGTGGAGAAAGACCTGGTGGCATTCCTGGACGTGCGCCGCGGCGGCGCCGGAGACGTCCAGGAGGACGTCGGCGAGCGGCGCGAGGTCGCCGCCGCCGCGGCCGGTGAAGGCGAGGACCTTCAGCCCGCGGGCGCGGGCGGTTTCCGCGGCGCGGACGAGGTTGCGCGAGCGACCGCTCGTCGTGAAGAGCGCGAGGACGTCGCCGGGCTTGCCGAGCGCTTCGACCTGGCGCGAGAAGACGGCGTCGAAGCCGTAGTCGTTGCCGATGCAGGTCAGGGCGGTCGGGTCGGCGCAGAGCGCGAGGCCGGGCAGGGCGGGGCGGTCGAGGCGGTAGCGGCCGGACAGCTCTTCGGCCAGGTGCAGCGCCTCGGCGGCGCTGCCGCCGTTGCCGGCGGAGAGGAGCTTGCCGCCGGCGCGGAACGTCGCGACGAGCAGCTCCGCCGCTTCGCGCAGCCGCGGGACGTTGGTCCGCTGCGCGGCGACGGCCGCCGCGGCGTCGGCGAGAATCGTTTCGAAATCGGTCATCGTGGAGTGGAAAAGAGGAAGAGTGGAAAAGCGGAAGGGTCAGAGAAGGGACGAAAGGGGGAGGAGGCGGGACGCGAAGTCCGCGCGGGGGAGCTCCTTGAGGTCGGCGAAGGGGATTGCGTCCTCGACGCGGAACGCGCCGCAACGCGTGCGGCGCAGGCCGGCGAGGTGGCCGCCGCAACCGAGCTTCGCGCCGACGTCGTGGCAGAGCGTGCGGACGTACGTCCCCTTGGAGCAGCGCACGACGATCCGGGAATCCGGGATGCCGAACTCCGCGACGTCGAAGGAGTAGACGTGGACGAGGCGCGGTTCGCGCGCGACCTCCTCGCCGCGGCGCGCCATCTTGTAGAGCGGAACGCCGTCCTTCTTGAGCGCGGAAACCATCGGCGGCGTCTGGAGGATGTCGCCCGTGAAATCGGACGCGACCAGCGCGCGCAGCGTCTCCTCCGTCACGCCGGACGGGTCCGAGCCGCCGGCCGGTTCGCCTTCGGCGTCCTGCGTGGTCGTGCTTTGCCCGAGGCGCAACACGCCCTCGTAGGTCTTGTCGCCGCCCATGACTCGTTCGGACAGGCGCGTGCCGCGGCCGACGAGCAGGACGAGCAGACCCGTCGCGGCCGGGTCGAGCGTCCCGCCGTGGCCGACCTTCTTGAGCCGGAACATGCGGCGCACCGCCACGACGACGTCGCTCGACGTCATGCCGGCGGGCTTGTCCACGAGCAGGACGCCGTCCGGGTCGGAAGCGGGGACGGCGGACGGCGCGGGGCGCGCGGCGGCTGGCGGCGGGGCGAAGCGCATGGCGCGGATGCCTAGAGATTCTGGTTCTTCAGGTCCTTGTTGGGGTTCCACTGGAGGTCGCCCATGTTCGTTTCGCGGGCCGTTCCGGACTGCCAGATGGCGGACTGGGCGTGGGTGGCGGCGTGGCCGTCGGCGAAGAGCAGGTTGATGCTCTTGTTGTGGCGGAACGAGCTGTCGCCCGTTTCCTCGTCGACGAGGGTCGACAGGTCGACGCCGCCCTGTTCGCCATGGCAGGTTTCGGACATGACGACGAACGCGGACGGGAACTTGAGCTGGGAGTCCCGGAGCCGGGCGGAACGCGGCTTCGTGTTGGATTCGTCGTTCACCCACGTGTTCATCGTGTAGCTCGAGTAGTAGGCGTTCTGGTCCATGTCGTCCGCCGACGTATCGTCCGAAGGACACAGGAAGATGCCCTTGGATCCTTCGCCGGGATGCGGAATGGGGCGGCCCTGCGCGGCCATGTCCTTGTAGGACATCGTGTTCGCCGTCTTCTCCAGGTACGGGGGCAGGACGTTGAACCAGGCGGTGTCGCTCGCGATGGTCGTCTCGTACGTCGGGAAGGTGCGGCTGCGGTGCTCGTCGAGGTACATCGACATGGCGCCGCCCCACTGGCGGAGGTTGTTCAGGCATTCGTTGCGGCGGGCGCTGTCCTGGACGTAGCCGATGGCGCCGGTCATCAGGCCGGCGAGGATGCCGATGATGCCCACGACGATCATGAGCTCGATCAGGGTGAAGCCGGCGTCGCGGCGGGTGCGGGTCTGGCAACGGTTCATGGAGGACCTTTCGGTTTGGGTTGTACGGCCGGAGGATACCACCTCGCGCCCCCGCGCGCAAGCGAAAACGGCCGGGCTTGCGGCGGCAGGCCGGTTCTGCTAGCATCCGTCCGCATGAAACACGATTCCGTTTCGAGCCGCGTCGTCCTCGAGGTCGACCTCGGGGCGCTGGAGCGCAATTTCGGGAAGATCCGGGCGCGCGTCGCGCCGCTCGGCGCGATCGTCGTCCTCAAGGCGGACGCCTACGGGCTCGGGATGCCCGCGGTCGCGCGGCGGCTCGTCGCCGCCGGCGCGGCCGGCATCGCGACCGCGTCGC
>JAFPUX010000105.1 GCA_017413145.1 Kiritimatiellia bacterium
CCGGCCGCACCTTCCCCGTCGCCGTCAAGGACGCCGCCCGCATCGCCGACCCCGTCACGCAGACCTACCGAGCCACCTTCACGCTCGAGGCCCCCGAAGGCCTCGTGATCCTTCCCGGAATGACCTGCACCGTCACCTCCACCGTCACCGAGGAGGATCTAGCGGCCACCGCCGGCGACAAGCTCGCCGTCCCCTCCAACGCCGTCGGCGCCGCGGCCGACGCCACCTCCTTCGTCTGGCGCCTCGACGACAACGGCGACGGCACCTTCACCGCCCGCCCGCGCCCCGCGCAAACGGGAAACGAGAATTTTGTAACGTTTCGCCCCGGTTTCGTGTATCATTGGCAACCGAACGCGCGCGCAACGCGCTTCGAACGCCGGCGCAGCCGGCTTCCGACGCGGGCGAAGCCCGCTTCGAACCCGCAAACTTTCGAACCACCGAACCACCCAACCACCGAACCGGAAGGTCCGCCATGCCCCTTCCCAGAATCGATTCGAACATCGCCAACGTGTCGATGGACTACTTCCTCCGCGGCGTCAACGCCGCGAAGCCGCAGGGGGCGCAGGCCCCGTTGCTGCCGGAGGACAATCCGCCCGTGGCGCCGGAGGAGCACTCCGCCGGCAAGCTGGTGACCCAGCTGGACGTGCTGCTGATGAAGGCCGCCTCGGCATCGACGAAGAGCCTCGACGGCCGGACGGTCCGGCAGACGTTCCAGAAGCTCGTGGACGACGGGGCGCTCGACCGCAATTCGCTCAAGCTCCTCGCCAAGACCGCCGACACGGCCGCAAAGACGCTCAAGGCGCTCGACAAGTTCACCGGCCGGGAGCTCGCCGGCGGCGACGGCGCGGACGAGGCGCCCCTCGGGACCGGCAAGATCACCGTCCAGAAGCACGGCGGCCAGGAGAAGCGCCTCGGCGGCGAGATCGCCAAGGACGTCAACGAACTGCTCTGCCCGTCCATCTTCGCCCGCGACGGCATCGACAAGCTCTTCGCGTAGCGCCCTCGCGGCGTCCTCGCGCGTGGCGGGGTCCGCACCCCGCCACGCGCGAAAAACCGCTTCCAACGGGCGTCGCTTTCTGCTAGACTTCCGCGCCCATGCACGACCGCAAGCCCAGCCTCATCGTCTATCCCGGGACCTTCGACCCGATCACCCTCGGCCACCTGGACCTCGTCCAGCGCGCCGCGGGGCTCTTCGACCAAGTGGTCCTCGCCGTCGCCGCGCAGTCCGGCAAGCCCGGCGCGCTCTTCACGGCCGAGGAGCGCATCGAGATGGCGCGCGAGGTCGTCGCGGACCTGCCCAACGTCTCCGTCGAGCGCATGGACGGCATGCTCGTCGATTTCTGCCGCGCCCACGGCGCGCGCGTGCTCCTGCGCGGCATCCGCGTCTACAGCGACTTCGAGTACGAGTTCCAGATGGCGCTCACGAACCGCAAGCTCGCGCCGGAGATCGAGACGCTCTTCATGATGCCCAAGGAGGAGCACAGCTGCGTGTCCTCGTCCATCGTGCGCGAAATCGAGAGCTTCGGCGGCGATTCGGCGCGCTTCGTGCCGCCCGCCGTGCAGCGCCGCCTGCAGGAGCGCCTCGCCGCCCGCGCCGCCCACGCCGCCGCGAAGGGGGGACCGGCGTGATCCTGCCGGTCGCCACGCTCGGCCCCGACGGCGTCGACCTGGAGGGCGAGGACCCGGTCGAGGCGTTCGACTGGGTCGATTCGCCGCGCGAGGTCGTGCATCCCGCCGGGCCGCTGCGCTGGACGCTGCACGCCGCGCTGTTCGGGCGGGAGCTCGTCGTCACGGGCCGCGCGGAGGCGCGCTTCGAGGGCGTCTGCTGCCGTTGCGGCGGCCCGCTCGCCCGCACGTGGGGCGACGACGTGGCGATTTCCCGGGAGCTGCCCGAGGAGGGCGTCTCGGAGGTGGACTTGACTTCCGACCTGCGGGAGGCTATCCTTCTGGCCCTTCCGAGCAACCCCGTCTGCGCGGACGACTGCCCCGGGCTCTGCCCGCGGTGCGGCAAGCGCCTGGCGGAGGGTCCGTGCGGATGCGCGGACGGACCGGAAGAAAACGCGTTCGCCGCGCTCGACGATCTGCTCGGGGGTACGACTCACGAAAAACCCACGCCCCCGAAGCGCAAACCCCGAACCCCGAAAACGAAAACCACCCAACGGAGATAAGCCATGGCCGTCCCGAAACGCAAGAAATCCAAGATGAAGATCCGCATGCGCAAGGCGCAGAAGAAGGCGGAGATTCCCGCGACCACCACGTGCCCGGCCTGCGGCGCCCCCGTCCTGGCGCACCGCGCGTGCCCCTCCTGCGGCACGTACCGCGGCCGCAAGGTGGTTTCGGTCGACACGGCGAAGGACTAGGTCCTCCGCCCTCCCGGAGACTCGCCCCATGCGAATCGCCGTCGACGCGATGGGGGGCGACCACGCCCCCCGCGAAATCGTGCGGGGCGCCGTCGAGGCGTCCCGCGAATGGCCCGAGCTGGAGATCCTCCTGCTCGGCGACGAGACGGCCGTGCGCCGCGAACTCGCCGCCAACAAGGCGGCTCCCTCGGAGCGCCTCCGGATCGTCCACACGACCCAGACGATCGAGATGGGCGAACCGCCCGCGCACGCCGTCCGCACCAAGCGCGACTCGTCGATCGTCCGCGGCATGGAAATGCTCCGCCACCAGGAGGCGGACGCGTTCCTCTCCGCCGGCTCCACCGGCGCGATGGTCGCCTCGGCGCTGCTCTTCGTGGGCCGCGTCCGCACGCTCAAGCGCCCCGCCATCGGCACCGTCCTGCCCACGCCGACGAAGCCGTTCCTGCTGCTCGACATGGGCGCGACGGTGGACTGCACGGCGCGCGAGCTGGAGCAGTTCGCCGTCATGGGCAGCGTCTACGCCGGCGCCGTCATGGGCCTGGCGGAGCCGCGAGTCGGCCTGCTCTCCATCGGCACCGAAGAGGAGAAGGGCGACGCCGTCACCAAGGAAACGCACGCGCTCCTCAAGAAGAACCCCTTCGTGAACTTCGCCGGCAACGTCGAGGGGCACGACCTGTTCAAGGGCGAGATGGACGTCTGCGTCGCGGACGGCTTCGTCGGCAACGTCGTCCTCAAGACGATCGAGAGCGAAGCCCGCGCGATTACGACGCTCCTGCGCAGGGCGCTCACGCGCAACCCGGTCCGGCTCCTCGGCGCGCTGCTGATCCGCGGCGGCATCCGCCACCTCAAGAAGGTCATGGACCCGGAGATCTACGGCGGCGCGCCGCTGCTCGGCGTCAACGGGACCGTCATCATCACCCACGGCGCGGCCTCCCACAAGGCGATCTACCACGCGATCCGCGTCTCCGCCGAATGCGTCCGGCAGGAGGTCGCCAGGAAGATCACCGACAACCTCGCCGAACTCGACCGCCGCCGCGCCGAAGACCCCGCCACGGCTCTCGCGGACCTCTCCCCCGCCCTTTCATGAACAACCCGAACCTCCGCGCCGTCGTGACCGGCACCGGCGGCTACCTTCCGGAGCGCGTCCTCACGAACGACGACCTGTCGAAGATGGTCGACACGTCCGACGCGTGGATCTACCCGCGCACCGGCATCCGCTCGCGCCGCATCGCCGGCGCGGACGAGAACGTCTCGGACATGGCCGCCGCCGCCTCGCGCCAAGCGATGGAGCGGGCGGGCGTCCGCCCCGAGGAGATCGACCTGCTGGTCCTCGCCACGATCACGCCCGACACGCCGCTCCCCGCCGCTTCCTGCCTCGTGCAGGACAAGCTCGGCCTCGTCAACGCCACCTGCTTCGACATCGTCGCCGCGTGCTCCGGCTTCATCTACGCGCTCGACGTCGCGCGCCAGTACGTGCTCTCCGGCGCCGCGCGCAAGGTCCTCGTGGCGGGGTCCGAGAAGATGAGCGCCATCACCGACTGGACCGACCGCACCACGTGCATCCTCTTCGGGGACGGCGCGGGCGCGGTCGTCGTCGAACGTTCCGAGGGCGGCACGCAGAACGGCATCCTCTCGACCGCGACCGGCACCGACGGCTCGCTCGCGCCGCTGCTCTACGTCCCGGCCGGCGGCTCCGCGCGCCCGACCACCGCCGAGACGCTCGCCGCGCGCGAGGGGTTCGTCCGCATGGACGGCCACACGATCTTCAAGTACGCCGTTCGCAACATGGCCGGCGTCACCGCCAAGGCCGTCGCGGACGCGGGCCTGAAGCCCTCCGACGTCGACTGGTTCGTCCCGCACCAGGCCAACCTGCGCATCATCCAGGCCGTGGCCAAGACGATGGACGTCCCGATGGAGCGCGTCGTGACGAACATCGAGACGACGGGCAACACGACCGCCGCCTCGATCCCGCTCGCGCTTCACGCGGCCGTCGCGGACGGCCGCATCCGGGACGGCGACAACGTCGTCTTCGGGTCCTTCGGCGCGGGCCTCACCTGGGGCGCCGCCGTCGTCCGCTGGGGAAAATAGCAGAAGGAGCCACCCGTGCCCGACACCGTCATCGTCCTGGACTTCGGTTCCCAGTACAACCAGCTCATCGCCCGCCGCATCCGCGAGAAGGGCGTCTACAGCGAGCTGCGGCCGCACACGATGACGGCCGCGGAGATCAAGGCCGTTCCCGGCCTCAAGGGCGTCGTGTTCTCCGGCGGCCCGAAGAGCGTGAACGACGCGGACGCCTACGGTTTCGACCCGGCGATCCTCGACCTCGGCGTCCCGGTCCTCGGCATCTGCTACGGCTTCCAGGCCCTCGCCAAGCACCTCGGCGGGCGCGTCGCGCGCAACCCGAACGGCCGCGAATACGGCCGCATGGCGATGGAACAGGTCGCGCCGTGCCCGCTGCTGGACGGCCTCCCCGCGCGGCAGGACGTCTGGATGAGCCACGGCGACCACGTCGAGGTGCTGCCGCACGGCTTCCGCCTAGCCGCGAAGAGCGACAGCGGTTTCTTCGCCGCGGCGTTCGACCCCGACCGCCGCCTCTACGCGGTGCAGTTCCACCCCGAGGTGCGCCACTCGGTCTACGGCAACGACATCCTCGCCAACTTCCTCTTCCGCGTCTGCGGCTGCGAGAAGAACTGGACGATGGAGAGCTACCTCGAGTCGCAGGTCCGCGCGATCCGCGAGACGGTCGGCGACAAGCGCGTGCTCTGCGGCCTCTCGGGCGGCGTCGACTCGACCGTCGTCGCGGTGCTCCTCCACCGCGCGATCGGCGACCGCCTCACGTGCATGTTCATCGACCACGGCATGCTCCGCAAGAACGAGGGCGCGCAGGTGATGGAGACCTGCGCCGGGCTCTTCGGGATGAACGTCGTCCGCATCGACGCGAAGGAGCGCTTCCTCTCGAAGCTCGCCGGCGTCGTCGAGCCCGAGCGCAAGCGCAAGATCATCGGCGCGGAGTTCGTGAAGTGCTTCGACGAGGAGAGCGCCAAGCTCGGCTCGTTCGACTTCCTCGCGCAGGGCACGCTCTACACCGACGTCATCGAGAGCGGCACCGCGACCGCGCAGACGATCAAGAGCCACCACAACGTGGGCGGCCTTCCGAAGGAGATGAAGTTCCGCCTCGTGGAGCCGCTCAACAAGCTCTTCAAGGACGAGGCGCGCGCCCTCGGCGAGGCGCTCGGCATCCCGCGCGAGATCGTCTGGCGCCAGCCGTTCCCGGGCCCCGGCCTCGGCATCCGCATCCTCGGCGAAATCACCGAGGAGAAGCTCGCCATCGTCCGCGAGAGCGACGCCATCCTGCGCGCCGAAATCGCGCGCGCCGGCCTCGAGAAGGACGTGTGGCAGTATTTCACGGTCCTCACGAACGTCCGCAGCGTCGGCGTGATGGGCGACGAGCGCACGTACTCGTGGGCCGTCGCCGTGCGCGCCGTGACGTCGATCGACGGCATGACGGCCGACTGGGCGCGCCTGCCGTGGGACGTCCTGGAAACCGTCTCGCGCCGCATCGTGAACGAAGTGCCGGGCGTGAACCGCGTCGTCTACGACGTCACGAGCAAGCCGCCCGGGACGATCGAGTGGGAGTAGCCGCCCCTACCGGCGCGGGCGCCCCTACCGGCGCGCGGCGTTCTCCAGCGCG
>JAFPUX010000106.1 GCA_017413145.1 Kiritimatiellia bacterium
ACGCCGAGCGCGGACGCGCCGGCGTCCACCGGCGCGCGGCCCGCGGTGCGGGGGCGCGGCTTCACGAGGCGCGCGAGGCGCGCGACGAGCTTGTCGAAGCCCTTTCCGTCCGGGACGGACGTCTCGACCGGCGTCACGCCCGTGGCCTTCTTGAACTCCTTCAGGCGCGCCTTGGCGTCCGGCAGGTCCATCTTGTTCGCGACGACGATCCGCGGCCGCTCCAGCAGCGCGGGGTCGCGCTTTTCGAGCTCGCGCAGCAGCGTCGCGTAGTCCTCCGCCGGGTCGCGCCCTTCCTCGCCGCCCATGTCGACGACGAGCACGAGCGCCTTCGAGCGTTCGACGTGGCGCATGAACTCGAAGCCGAGGCCGACGCCTTCGCTTGCGCCTTCGACGATGCCGGGGATGTCCGCCACGCGGAAGCTCGCGAACTTGTCGGGCAGCACGACGGTTCCCAGAATCGGGTGCAGCGTCGTGAAGTGGTACGCGCCGACCTTCGGGCGCGCGGCGCTGATCTGGCGGAGGATCGAGGACTTGCCGGCGCTCGGGAAGCCGACGAGGCCGGCGTCCGCGAGGATCTTCAGGTCGAGGCGCAGGCGCACGTCCTCGCCCGGCTGTCCGGGCGTGAACTCGGTGGGCGCGCGGTGCACGGAGCTCTTCCAGTGCAGGTTGCCCGCGCCGCCGCGGCCGCCTTCGGCCACGCGGAGCGTCTGGCCGTGCTCGAGGATTTCGCCCAGCTCGCGGCCCGTTTCCGCGTCCTTCACGACCGTCCCGAGCGGGACGCGGACCGTGACGTCGCGGCCGTTGGCGCCGTGCTTGAAGCGGCCGCGGCCGGGCTCGCCGTTTTCGGCGCGGCGCTCGGGCTCGTAGAAGACGCCCGCGAGCGAATCGACGTCCTCGTCGCCGGCGAGGAAGACGTGGCCGCCGCGGCCGCCGTCGCCGCCGTCCGGACCGCCGCGCGGGACGAATTTCTCGCGACGGAACGAATTGGAGCCGCGGCCGCCGTTTCCGGCGACGGCGTGCAGGACGCAGGTGTCGACGAACGATCGCGCTTTCATGGCATGATACCTCCTTGCTGTTGGTGCGTGGGGCCCGCGCCGGGCCGAAAAAGGGCCCCCGCAAGGTCGTCTTGCGGAGGCCGGGAAGAATGGAGGCGTGAAGCGGAGTTGAACCGCTCTAGAAGGATTTGCAGTCCTCTGCCTAACCGCTTGGCTATCACGCCGGTTTGGGTGGAAACGCGGGCAAGGCTACCAAATGCCCCGCGCGAATGCAAGGACTTTTTCCGGCGCGGAAGCGGCCGCTCTAGACGGGGGCTTCGAAGTCGACGGCGCCCGACGCGCGGATCGACCGGAAGCGGGGGACCGCGTCCAGGCAGCCGTCCGTGTCGGGAGTGCCGTCCGGGCGCAGCCGCGACGGGATGTCGCCCAGCACGACGTGGTCGAGCAGCGGGATGCGGAGCACGCGCCCGGCGTCCACGAGGTCCGCGGTGAGCCGCAGGTCCGCCGGGCTCGGCGTCGGGTCGCCGCTCGGGTGGTTGTGGGCGACGAGCAGGAAGCGGGCGTCCACGCGGATCGCCTCGCGGAACACGTCGCGCGGCGTCACGACCGTCGCGTCCGCCGTGCCGAGGCTCACGCGGGCCCGGCCGACGACGCCGCACAGGCGCCGCCGCTTGTCGAGCGGCAGCGCGTAGAAGCTTTCGACGCTTTCCGCCAACACGAACGGCCGCAGGTACCGCGCGACCGCCTCCGGCGTGTCGAGCACGGGGAAATCTTCGCCGGACGACGCGAGGACGCGCCGCGCCAGCTCGAACACCGCGGCCAGCTCGCTCGCCTTCGCGGGGCCGACCGCCAGCGTCTTCGCGAGCTCGTCGTAGCCGGCGCGCGACAGCAGCTCCAGCGAACCGCCGTAGGCGCGCAGCAGGTCCTCCGCGACGGCGAGCACGTTTTTGCCCTTCGTGCCGGAGCGCAGCAGCAGCGCGAGCAGCTCGGCGTCCGTGAGGGACGCCGGCCCGAGCGCGGCGATCTTTTCGCGTGGCATGAGGCTGCGGCTGCCGGCGAACGCCGCGCGCAGGGACGGCGTCGCGGCGCGCGGATCCGCGCGCGGCGGCGCGGCCGCCGGCTCGAACAGGGGCTCTTCGGCGCGGTCAGGCGCGGATCGGCGTTTTTCCATGTTTCCTCCAGAGGGCCAGGACCTCGTCCGCCGCGCGGGCGGCGTCCGCTTTGTCCGCGGGGCCGCGGACCCATTCCACGCGCGCCTGGTGGCGCCACCAGGTGCGCTGCTTCTTCGCGAGGCGGCGCGTCCGCGCCGCGGTGCGGGCGACCGCTTCCTCGACGGGAATTTCCCCGCGCAGCGCGGCGAGCGCCTCGGCGTAGCCGATGCCCGCGCCCGCGGTCGACTTCTCGAAGCGCGGAAACCGTTCGCACAGCGCGCGGACTTCGTCGAGAAGCCCGCCCTCGAACATCGCCCGGGCACGGCGTTCGATGCGCGTGTTCAGCGCTTCCGTCGGGAAATCAAGTCCGACCAAAACCTCCGCGCCCTCCGCGGACTCCGCGTGAGATACAACCTCCGCGCCCTCCGCGGACTCCGCGTGAGATACAACCTCTGCGCCCTCCGCGGACTCCGCGTGAGATTCCAGAATCTCCACCAGTCGAATCACCCTCCGTGGATTCCGCGTGTCCACGCGCGCCGTCGACCCGGGCGAGAGCGCTTCCGCCCGTTCGAGCAGCGCCGCGACCCCGCCGCGTTCGAACAGAGCCTCCAGCTCCGCGCGCAGGCCGGGATCGGCCTCCCGCGTGTCGAGGCCGCGCAGCAGCGCCGAAACGTAGAGGCCGGTTCCGCCGGCGACGACCAAGTCGCGTCCGTCCGCTTCCGCCTCTTCGACCGCCCCGCGCGCCGCTTCGAGCCAGCGGCCTGCGCTGAACGGCTCGTCCGGATCGGCCAGGTCGATTCCGCGCAGGTCGACGCCGGCGCGTTCGGCGGGCGTCGGCTTCGCGGTGCCCACGTCCATCCCGCGGTAGACGAGCATCGAATCGGCGGACAGCACGAGTGCGCCCGTGCGCCGGGCGATTTCGTCCGCGACGACGGTCTTCCCGCTCGCCGTGCAGCCGACGAGGAACCATGCGGACGGACCGGGTTTACCGTTCACGTCACGAAACCTCCCGCACGCCCGCGGCCGATTCCAGGCCGAAGAACGCGTACCGGTCGAACGGAGACGCCGGTCGTTCCCGCACGCGCGGCGGCATTTTCTTCGCAACGCGCTTGACGAACGTCTCGCCGCCGAGCGCCACGCCGTGCAGGAATCCGGCCGACCGGTGCAACAACATCGTCCGCAGGGATTCCGACGACCGTGATTCTTCCGTTTCGGCATCCTTCGGAAGAACGTTGGCGCCGACAAGGGAAAACAGTTTTCCTTCCATGGACGAACGACAGGATTCTCTCGCCTGTTCCCACGTCGAATCCTTCGCGCCGAACACGCGCGAAACGAGAGCCATGAGACCCGCTTGCGCGAGCGCATCTCCCTTGCAACCCGCGCCGTAACCGGTCCACGTCGAATCTTCGGGGCGTTCGACGACGGCCGCACGGACGGGATTGAGGTGAATGTATCCCGCCACGGTCGTCATCGCGCGGTACGATCCTTCCAGCAGAATGCTCTTGAAACGGCCTTCCCAGATCGTGCCGGTGTTCTCGTGGCGGCGATTGTAGTCCTGCGTGTAGGCTTCCTTGAACGTCTTGCAGAACTGTGACAAATCGTACATCCGCTTGCGCAGGCGCTCCTTTTCGTCTTCCACGCGGCTTTCCTCGTGGCGCCGCGTCCACCGAGCCCACTTTTTGAGAACCGCCGCGAACTTGGCCGGTCCGTACAACGCAATCATCCGCCTTTCCAGCTCCTTGTCGGATACTTCGCGCTTGCGCGGCACGCGCACGAGCAAATGGAAGTGGTTGCTCATCACGGCGTACGTGTACACCTCCACCCCCGAGAACGCCGCCGCCCCGCGGATCATCCCCAGAAGAATCCGTTTCTCCGTCTCGTCGATCAGAAACCGCTTCCCGCCGATTCTGCTCACCACGTGGTAGAACCCCTCTCCTTCGGCTTTGATTCTCGGTCGTCTCATGGACGGGTACACTACCATGGTTTTCCTGTCGTTGCAAGCACTTTTTAAGGGGACAGACCCCTCAAAAATGTTTCACGGCGTGAAACCGGGAGGGTGGGTCGGCGTGCTAGTCTTGTTGCCGTCAACGCGGAACGCGGCCCAAGTTTGCGGTTGCGGCGCGGCGCGGCGGTGTGGTAGAATGACGCCATTGCCCCGCCCGAACGGCGCAGACGCGCGCGGCGGCGGCGTTCCCTTTCAAAAACAACAAACAAGAAAGACACAGACATGGCCAAGAAAACGGAAACGTCCGGCAACTCCGCGCTCGACGCGGTCCTTTCCCAGATCCGCAAGGAATTCGGCGAAGGAGCCATCATGAAACTCGGCGACGTCGAGGCCGCCAAGGGCGTGCAGGTGATCTCCACCGGCTCGTTCGGCCTCGACCTCGCGCTCGGCGTGTGGGGGCTCCCGCGCGGGCGCATCGTCGAACTCTACGGGCCCGAGTCGTCCGGCAAGACCACCCTCGCGCTGCACGTGATCGCCAACGCCCAGAAGGCCGGCGGCATGGCGGCGTTCATCGACGTCGAGCACGCGCTCGACCCGCAGTACGCCCGGCGCATCGGCGTGGACCTGGACAACCTGCTCGTCGCCCAGCCCACCACGGGCGAGGAGGCGCTCAACATCGCCGAGTCGCTCGTCCGGTCCGGCGCGCTGGACGTCGTCGTCGTCGACTCCGTCGCCGCGCTCACGCCCAAGGCCGAGCTCGAGGGCCAGATGGGCGACGCGCACGTCGGCCAGCAGGCCCGCCTCATGTCGCAGGCGATGCGCAAGCTCACGGCGCTGCTCGACACCACGAAGACGCTCTGCATCTTCACGAACCAGATCCGCGAGAAGATCGGCGTCATGTTCGGCAACCCCGAGACGACGCCCGGCGGCCGCGCGCTCAAGTTCTACGCGTCCGTCCGCCTCAACATCTCCCGCATCGGCGCGATCAAGGACGCCGCCGGCACGATGATCGGCAATCGCACGCGCGTGAAGGTCGTCAAGAACAAGGTCGCCCCGCCCTTCACCGAGGCGGAGTTCGACATCCTCTACGACCGCGGCATCTGGTGGGCCGGCTCGTTGCTCGAGGCCGGCATCAAGCAGGGTCTCATCCTCAAGCGCGGGTCGTGGCTCAGCTACGGCACCGACCAGATCGGACAGGGTTCGCAGGCCGCCGCCCAGTTCCTCGAAGACCACAAGGACGTAGCGGACAAGCTCGTCGCCCAGATGAAGGGCGAGGCCGTCCCGGAAGCGGACGGCGCGGTGCCGGCGCCGCCCGCGCCGTCGGAGAAGTAAAACCGTGAGCGACGATCCGGACCGCACCGATCCGAACAACGCGCCGCCGCCCGTCCGCGACCCCTTCGACGCGGACGGAGCGCCGCCGCCACCGCCGCCGCCGCCCGCGGGCGGCGACGGCGGGTCGCAAGACCCAGGTCGCAAGACCCAGGAAAACAAGGATTCCAAGGAGTCCCAGAACCCGCAGGAGCCGCCGCAAGGGCCCCGTCTCCCGCCGATGCGCGGGGCCGCGCGGCCGTTCGGCATGTGGCTTTCGGCCCTCGCCCTCGCGGCGCTGATCGGCTTCTTCTGGACGAACAACGACGAGAAGAAGGCGCAGGAGATCCCGTTCAACCCGGACTTCATGCAACTCGTCGAGATGGGTTTCGTGAAGGACGTCCACATCGAGCACGGCGGCGACGTGAGCGTCGTCCGCGGCCAGTTGTCCGTCCCCGAACGGACCTCCCTGCCGGAGGGCGGCGCCCCGCTTCCGGTCGCCGCGCTGGACGAACTCTACCGCGCCTACCCCGCGGGCGAGCACAATTTCCGCGTGAACGTCGGCAACGCCAACGGCGTCGAGGCCGCGCTGCTCACGAAGGGCGTCGCGGTCGTGCACGACCGCCAGAACAACACGCTGATGCTGTTCCTCGTGAACCTCGTCCCGACGCTGCTCCTCATCGGCGTGTTCTGGTACGTCTTCTTCCGCCAGACGAAGGGCGGCCCGATGGGCTTCGGCCGCAGCCGCGTGCGCCTGGCGCACGAGGGCGGCAAGAAGGACCGCACCACGTTCAAGGACGTGGCGGGGTGCGAGGAGGCCAAGGAGGAGGTCGTCGAGGTCGTCGAATACCTCAAGGACCCGAAGAAGTTCGGCCGTCTCGGCGGCAAGATGCCCCACGGCATCCTCATGGCCGGCCCGCCCGGCACGGGCAAGACGCTCCTCGCGAAGGCCATCGCCGGCGAGGCGGACGTGCCGTTCTTCTCGAGCAGCGGCTCGGACTTCGTCGAGATGTTCGTCGGCGTCGGCGCTTCGCGCGTCCGCGACCTGTTCGTGCTGGCGAAGAAGAACTCGCCGTGCCTCTTGTTCATCGACGAAATCGACGCCGTCGGCCGGCGCCGCGGCGCCGGCATCGGCGGCGGCCACGACGAACGCGAGCAGACGCTCAACCAGCTCCTCGTGCAGATGGACGGCTTCGACACCAACGCCGGCATCGTCGTCATCGCCGCAACCAACCGCCCCGACGTGCTCGACCCGGCGCTGCTGCGCCCCGGCCGCTTCGACCGGCAGGTCGTCGTGGACCTCCCGACGATGGAGGGCCGTCTCGAAATCCTCAAGGTCCACGTCGCCAAGATCAAGGTCGCCGAGGGCACCGATCTCTCGCGCATCGCGCGCGGAACGCCCGGCTGCTCGGGTGCGGACCTCGCGAACATCGTGAACGAGGCCGCCCTCATCGCCGCCCGCCGCGAGAAGCCCGGCGTGGACGAGGAGGACTTCGAGGCCGCGCGCGACAAGGTGCTCTGGGGCAAGGAGCGCCGCAGCCACGCGCTCGACGACGAGGAGAAGCGCCTCACCGCCTACCACGAAGCCGGCCACGCCGTCTGCGCGATCGTCGAGACCGCCGCCGACCCCGTCCACAAGGTCACGATCATCCCGCGCGGCCACGCGCTGGGCCTCACCGCGTTTCTCCCGAAGAAGGACAAGCTGCACTACACGCGGCGCAACATCCTCGCGGACCTCGTGGTCGCCATGGGCGGCCGCGCCGCGGAGGAGGTGTTCCTCGACGACATCTCGACCGGCGCGCGCCAGGACCTCAAACAGGCCACCGAGCTCGCGCACGCCTACGTCTGCGACTGGGGCCTTTCCGACAAGCTCGGCCCGCGCACGTTCGGCAAGAACGAGGAGCTCGTGTTCCTCGGCGCCGAGGTGAACCGCACGCAGGACTACAGCGAAGAGACAGCGCGCCTGATCGACGACGAAGTTTCGCGCCTGTTGCGCGACGCGCACGACGAGGCGCGCGCCATCCTCGAGAGCCGCCGCGAGCGCGTCGAGCTGCTCGTGAAGGAGCTGCTGGAGAAGGAGACCGTGGACGGCCCCGTCGCCGAATCGATCGTCCGCGACGGCCGCCTGCCGCTTCCGCCGCCCCCGCCGGATCCGCCGCCCCCGCCGCCCGCGGGCTAGCGCGGGCCGGGACCGAGCCGGCCGTCGAGCCGGCGCGCCCGGAAGAGGACTTCTTCGCGGAGTTCCTCCACGGCCCGGGCGTAGTCGCAGCCGCCGTCCGCGCCGGCCGGCGGAACGAGCCGGAAGTCTTCGTCCATGTACGGCGCCAAGAGGGCCGCCTTTCCGTCGATCCAGCGTTCGAGCGCGGCGTCGGACAGAGACCCCGCCCGCAACGCGGCCCAGCGGGCGGCGAGACGTTCCCCGAAACCGGGAACGCACCGCCGGCAGCGGTCGTAGAGCGGGTTCGAAAGCGGCAGTTCGCGGTATTTTCCGCCGAGGAACGTCTTGTCGTAGTCCCACGGAAGGACGAGCCAGCGGCCGTCCGAACGGCGGCGGACGACGTACTGGTTGGTGGTCCGTCCGTCCACGTTGCCCGTGAAGTCGAGCAGCAGGACCATGTCGGCGAGGTCGTCCAGGTCGAAAAATTCTCCCGCGCGGGCGGCGAAGCCGACGTCGTCGGATTCGACGACGAACCGCGCGAGCTCCAGGAACGGATCGTAGGCGTCCGCGGCATCCGGTTCGCCGGGCCCTGCGCCGTCGCGGCGGTCGAGCATGTCGGCGGAAACGCGCGACCAGAGCCCTTCGGGCGTGCGGACCTTGTAAACGGGAGTCGCCCAGTCCGACACCATGTCCTTGAGCCGCGGCGCCGTTTCCCAGACGCCGGCCCATTCCCCGTTGACGAACACGTCGGTCCACGAGACGGGAACGGCGCCGCGCGGGGCATCCGGATGCATCGCGGAGAACGCGTCGAAGCAGAGCGCGTTCCGCAGCCGCGTGGCGTCCGCGTAGCCGGAAAGCAACAGGACGTGCGAGGCGGGCGCGGGCGCGCCGGTCCAGGCGACGGGGCGGTCGAACTCGAGCGACAGCGACCGCCGCGCGCCGCGCACGTAGCTCGTGTTGCCGCGGTGGCGCACGCCGCCGCCGGTCGCGGCCGTGCCGAGCAGGCTTTCGGGCG
>JAFPUX010000107.1 GCA_017413145.1 Kiritimatiellia bacterium
CCCCGCGGCGCCGCGCGCGTCCGGCGGCCGGAAACCGGCCGGACTATTCTTCCTCGCCGTAGACGATGTCGAGGGTGTCGCCGATCATTTCGAGCGCCTCTTCGAGGTCGTCCTCGCTCATGTTCAGCGGCGGCAGGAAGCGCACGACGTGCGGGCCCGCGACGCAGGCCAGCAGGCCCCCGTTGCGGAGTTCGTCCTGCACCTTCTGCGCGTCCGGGTCCTTGAGCACGAGGCCGAGCAGCAGGCCCTTGCCGCGCACTTCGAGCACCTGGTCGTACTTCTCGACGAACGCCTCGAGCCCCTTGCGGAAGAGCTCGCCGTACTCGGCGGCGTGGTCGACGATCTTCTCCTCGTCGTAGACCTTGAACACCGCGAGCGAGGCGGCGCAGGCCACCGGGTTGCCTCCGAAGGTCGAGCCGTGCGAGCCGGGCGTGAAGACGCCGGAAAGCGCCGGCGAGGCGATCAGCGCGCCGAGCGGCAGGCCGCCGCCGAGGGACTTGGCCGCGGTGAACGCGTCCGGCTTCACGCCGTAGTGCTCGAACGCCCACATCTTGCCCGTGCGGCCCATGCCGCACTGGATTTCGTCGCAGAGCATCAGAATGCCCTTTTCGTCGCACAGCGCGCGGACGCCCTGCACGAACTCCTCCGCGGCGGGGATGCAGCCGCCCTCGCCCTGGACGCACTCGATCAGGACCGCGGCGGTCTTGTCCGTCACCGCGGCCTTCACGCTCTCCAGGTCGTTGAATGTCGCGAACGCGAAGCCGGGCATCAGCGGGTCGAAGCCCTTCTGGACCTTGCTCTGGCCGGTCGCCGAAAGCGTGGCGAGCGTGCGCCCGTGGAAGGAGTTGCGCATGCAGACGACCTCGTAGCGGCCGCCGTTCGCCGAGCCCCACAGGCGGACGAGTTTGATCATCGCCTCGTTCGCCTCGGCGCCGGAGTTGGCGAGGAAGCACTTGCCGCCGAGGCCGACCTGCGAGAGCTTCTTCGCGAGGCGGCCGACGGGCTCGTTGTAGAAGAGGTTCGACGAGTGGACCAGCTGCTCGGCCTGGCCCTTGATCGCCTCGACGACCGCGGGGTGCGCGTGGCCGAGGTTCACCACGGAGATGCCGGAGGTGAAGTCCAGGTACTGCATGCCGTTCTCGGCGAACACGCGCGAGCCCTTGCCGCGGACGAGCGTCGCGGTGCGGGCGTAGGTGTCCATCTGGTAGTCGGAGCAGAGGGCGGCGATGTCTTCGGTCTTTTCGTTGCTCATGGGTATTCCTGCGTTACTTGACGATCTGGGTGCCGACACCCTTGGTGGTGAACATTTCGAGGAGGAGCGAGTGCGAGAGGCGGCCGTCCACGAGGTGGACCTTGCGGACGCCGGCGCGCAGAGCCGCGAGGCAACTCTCGATCTTCGGGGCCATGCCGCCGGCGATCGTGCCGTCCGCGATCAGCGCCGGCGCGTCGTCCATGTGGAGCGTTTCGATCAGCGTGGCGGGGTCCGCCGGATCGCGCAGCAGGCCGGGCACGTCGGAGACGAACACGAGCTTGCGCGCGGGCAGCGCCTTGGCGAGCGCGGCGGCGGCCGTGTCGGCGTTCACGTTGTAGAGCGCGCCGTCCTCGCCGCGGCCGAGCGGACACACGACCGGCACGATCTCCTCGCGCAGCAGCTCGCGCACGGGGCCGGTGTCGACGGACACGGGCGTGCCGACGAACCCCCAGTCCAGCGCGGCGCCCGTGGCGGGGTCCGTGCCGGTCTTGCGGTTCGCGAAGAAGATGCTCTCGCCGTGCAGCGGGACCGCGCGGATCTGCATGCTCTCGAGGAGGCGGACGATCTCCGCGTTGACCTCGTTCTTGATGACGTCTTCGACGATGCGGATCGACGCCGCGTCCGTGACGCGCAGGCCCTGGACGAACGTCGTCCCGAGCCCGGCCTCCTTGAGCGCGCGGGAAATGGCCTTGCCGCCGCCGTGCACGACGATCACGCGCATGCCGACGGAGCGCATGAACGCCACGTCCGTGAGGATGCCGACGAGCGCGTCGGGACTTTCCATGACGGAACCGCCGAGTTTCACGACGACGGTTTCGCCGCGGAAATCGACGATGTAGGGGAGCGCCTCGATGAGGACGTCCGCCTTGTGGATGAGCGCGTCCAGTTGCATGACGGGCGCGCATTCTACTCTTTCCGCGCGCGAAAAGCAAACCCGGGGAATCCGCCGCGCTTGCGGCGGCGGGGGCGGTGTGCTAGACTCCGCGGCGTGAAACGACCCGCCCTTTTCCTGGCCGTCATGGCCGCCGGCCTTTGCGCGGCGCAGACGCCCGATCTCGACCGTTCGTCCGCCGAACTCGCCGCGTCGCTCGTGCTCAAGGACCTCCGCGAGGAGCTCCGCGCCAAGCCCGCCGACCCCGCCGCGCTGCGCGACGCGATGCTCGCCGATCCCGCCGCGAACGCCGATCCCGCCGACGCCGAACGCGCCATGGCGCTCGTCCACTCCAACGCCCTCGCCCGCGCGTTCGCCGACGAGGCCCGCGCCCTTCTCGACCGCCTCGCGGCCCCCGTCCCGCGCGAGACGCGCTTCGGCGCCGCGTTCCTCGCGGACGCCGAAACCGCCCCGCCCGAGGACATCGCCGCCGCGTCGGTCGCGGCGTTCCCCGCCGCGGTCCGGCAGGCGCGCGGAGAGGCCGTCCGCCGCCAGGCCGAGACGCTGAAGGCGAACGTCCGCCCGACGCCGGACGAAGTCGAGGCGCGTCCGCGCGACGACCTCGCCCGCGACCTCGCCGCGCGCGTCGAGGCGGCGCATGGGTTCGCCGTCTTCCGCGAGAACCGCCCCTACATCGAGAAGTCGCTCGTCGGCCCGATCCTCGACGACGCCTTCGCGCAGCGCGACGCGCAGCGCTCCTTCGTGCGCGACGCCGGCCCGGCCGCGCCCGGCTTCGCGCCGTCCGCGATCGCGACGAACCTCGCCGCGTCC
>JAFPUX010000108.1 GCA_017413145.1 Kiritimatiellia bacterium
CGAGTTGCCCGCGCGCATCGGCGCGCTCGAGGACGCCGCCGCGAAACAGCGCGCAGCCGCCGCCGCGTGGGGACCGCTGCGCGAGGCGCTCCGGCCGTCGATCGAAGCGGTCACCAACGAAACGCTCCGCGCCAAGATCGAAGGCGACCTCGCGGAGGCGTCCGCCCGCGCCGCGGACGCGGCCGACGCGCTGGAAGCGCTCGACCCGGCCGCGCTCGACGCGATGGAGAAGGCCGAAGGCGTCGCGTTCGACTTCTTCGCCGCCGCCGCGCCGCCCGTTCCGCTGGTGGAGCAGGCCGTCCTCGCGCAGTCCAACGCGCTGTCGCGCGTCGTCAACCCGGCGCGCATCCGAACGCCCCTGGCGAACCAGATCGTCGCGCTGATGCTCTTCCGAGCGTTCGACGAAAAGATTTCCCCGTGGCTCGACGCGCTCGAGGCGCAAACCGCGGCGCTTCCCGAGGGACAGGCCCCGCCGCCCGGCGCCGCGCCGATGGACCCCGAGAAGAAGAAGGAGCTGCTGCGCCTCTGCGAGGAGACGCGCGGCACGCACGAGCTGATCGGCATGGGACTCGGTGGCGCGCGCGACGTGCTGCCGGAGTCCGTCCGCCCCGACGCCAAGACCAGCTTCGCGAACCTCAAGAAGATCCTCGACCTGCTCCGCGAGAAGGACAAACAGCAGCAACAGCAGCAGGCCCAGGACCAGCAGGACCAGCAAGACCAACAGGACGAAGCCGCGAACGAAGAGCCCCAGGAAGCCGAGGCCGCCAAAGCCGAGGAAGAGAAGGACCCCGACGAGGAAGCGGCGCGGCAGATCATCAAGATGATCCTGGACCAGGAGAAGAAGCGCGCGGCGGAGAAGCGCAAGCGGGAGCGCGAGCGGCCGCCCGCCATCGGCGTCCGCGACTGGTAGGCGCTACGGAACCGATTCGAGCGCGGCGCGCAGTTCCGCGGCCCGGGCCTCAAACTGTTCCACGGGATCCCAGCGGATTTCGACGAACGAGAAGGCCGGGCGTCCCGCCTTCGCGGAAGCGAGCATGGCGGGCGAAACGAGCAGGCCGTCCCGGTCGAGCCGGACGGTCGTCTGGAGGACGTCGAGCGGGTCCCGGTCGCCGTCGGGCCATCTCGTTTCGCGGACGTCCCCGACTTGGTTTCCGAGCAGCGGGACTCCGTCCGGGACGCGGACGCCCGGCGCACGGACGAACGAGACGTCGTAGGTCCCGGCGGGCAGGAAGACGGGCAGTTCGCCGGTGGGCAGGAGCTGTCCGACCTCGAACCGGAGGACGGAAAAGTCGCGGAAGGCGGAGAGCGGAACGCCCCGCACGCGGACGTCGTCGGGGAAACCGGCGGCGCGGGCCGCCTCGAACGCCGCGAGGGCGTCCCGCGCGGCGGCGGTCCACTCGGGAAGCGGCGTTTCGCCCGCGTCCGCGGCGGCGAGGAAGGCCTCGGCGCTGTCGCCGGCGTCGAGAGAGGGAAGTTCCCGCAGGAACCGGAGGGCCGCCCGGGGGTCGCCGGCGCGCCGCAGGGCGCGGGCG
>JAFPUX010000109.1 GCA_017413145.1 Kiritimatiellia bacterium
CCGCCTCGCGCCGGCCAACGCCCGCGCGATCCTCGCCGCCGTGCAGGCCGCGCGCTCGAAACCGCTCGACCGCTGGCTTTTCGCGCTCGGCATCCCCGGCATCGGCGAAACCGCCGCGCGGGACGTCGCGCGCCTGCACCGCGACCTGCGCGACCTGGCCGACTCGGAGCTGCTGCGCCGCGCCGCGCGACTCTACGAGCTGGAGGAGGAGCTGCCGAAGCACGCGCCCGGCTCGCGCGCCGTCCGCGCGCTCGGCCTCTCGGAGCGCGTCGCCGAAGGCGAGCTCTACGAAAAACTTTCGCGCGAGCTCGAAGCGCTCGGCGAATCGCTCGTCTTCGACGGCGTCGGCTCCAAGCTCAAGTCCGGCGGTCCGCTCGCCTACACCTGCGCGCTCAAGCCGGAAACCGTCCGCGCGTTGCGCGGGTGGCTCGGTTCGGACGACGGCCGCGCGTTTCTCGCGCGCATGGAGGCGCTCGGCATCGACCCGCCCGGCGCGAAGAAGGATGCCGCCCCGGCGCCCGCGCCCGCCGAAGGAGATCCCTTCGCGGGGCGGACCGTCGTCGTGACCGGCACGTTCCACGACCTGAAACGGCGCGACCTGGAGAAGGCGCTCGCGGACCGCGGCGCGAAAGTGACGGGATCCGTTTCGGGCGCGACGGACCTGCTCGTCGCCGGCTCGAACCCGGGCGCCGACAAGACCGCGGCCGCGGCGCGCTTCGGCACGCCGAAGATGGACGAGACGGCGTTGCGCGAAGCTCTCGGCCTGCCGCCGGCGGTCGAGCAGATGGCCCTTTTCTAGCGCGTGCGCGCGAATCGCGATTGACGCGCGGCGGGGATTCCGCTATGATTCGGCCCACTTCCGGCGCAACCGCGCCGGCAACCAAGCTACGAGGAACGTCTCCATGCCGTACACCGCCTCCGACCTGCGCAAGGGTCTTAAAATCATGTTCGAGGGGCAACCCTACAACATCACCGAATACAACTTCACGAAGCCCGGCAAGGGCCAGTCGATCTACACGTGCCGCCTCAAGCACCTGCTCACGCAGAACACGTTCGTGAAGAACTTCCGCGAAAACGACGTCTTCGACGTGCCGAACCTCGAGGAGAAGACCGTCAACTACTCCTACGAGGACGGCGACCAGTTCGTGTTCCTCGACGCGGACAGCGAGCAGATCTACGTCGGCGCGGACGTGATCGGCGAGAAGAAATACTTCCTCGACGACGACATGGAGTGCCGCCTGCTCTTCCTCGACGGCAATCCCGTGGACATCACGATGCCGACCTGGGTCGAGCGCACCGTGACGAGCACCGGCGCGGGCGCCAAGGGCAACACCGCCGCCGGCAACGCCGTGAAGGACGCCGAAGTCGAGGGCGGCTACACGCTCAAGGTGCCGCTGTTCGTCGAAGAAGGCGACCTCATCCGCATCGACACGCGCACCGGCGAATACGCCGACCGCGTCAAGCGCTAGGCCCCGCCATGGCGTCGCCGAGCGGACGCATCGCGGCGCGCCCGCGCCCGTGGCGGAAGGCGGCGGCCCTCGCGGCCGCCGTCCTCCTGCCCGTTTCCGCGGCCGCGCTCGGCCCACACGAGGTGGCGCTCGTCGTGAACGACGCCTCGATGGATTCGATCCTGCTGGCGCAGGCCTACGCCCGCGTCCGCGCGATTCCCGAGTGCAACGTCGTCCGGGTTTCCGTGCCGGCCGCGGAGGACGGTTCGGTTCCCGTCGCGATGACGCGGGCGGACTTCGAGGCCCGCGTGTTCCGTCCCGTGCAGGCCGCGCTGGAGGAACGGGGGCTCGGCCCCCAGATCCTCGCGTGGGTCTACTCGTGCGGATTCCCCGTCCGCGTCGCCGCGACGAAAAAAGGGCTCGGGGCCCCCGGAACGAAAGACCTCTCGATCGCGGGCGCCACGTTCGTGCGCTGCGCCTGGCCGTCCGACGACGACATCGAGCGCGGCCGCTGGATTTCGCCCCTCTTCGCGGGACCGGACGATCCCGACGGCGAACCGGCCCGGCCCCAATCGCTGGACCAGCTCCGCAACAACCTGCTCGACGGCATGCCGCTGCCCGCCGCGATGCTCGCGTGGGTCGGCCCGCGCGGGCTCACGCTCGACCAGGCCATCGAAATCGCCGAACGCTCCGCGGAGGCCGACTGCGCCGCCCCGAAGGGAACCGTCTGGTTCGCGAAGTCGGACGACGTGCGCTCCCGCTGCCGCGACTGGCAGTTCGAGAAGGCCGCCGCCGCGGTGGACGCGCACGAATCCGCCCGCGCCGTGATCGCCACGAACACGCCGTCCGCGGCCGCCGGCGCGCTGCTCGGCTGCATGGCCGGCGCGGCGGACGTCCGGATCCCGAAACGCTTCGTTCCCGGCTCCTTCGCCGAACACCTCACCAGCTTCGCGGCCGCGTTCGACCGGCCGACGCAGACCAAGGCGGTCAAGTGGCTCCGCGGCGGCGCGGGCTTCACGTCCGGCACCGTCGCCGAGCCCTACGCGCTCTGGCAGAAGTTCCCCAACGCCTGGATTTTCCCGCGCATGCTGGACGGCCTGACCGGCATCGAGGCCTGGTACCAGAGCGTGCGCTGCCCCCTGCAGCAGCTCCCGCTCGGCGATCCGCTCGCCAAACCGTGGGCGCCGCTGCTCGAGCCGGTCGTCGAGGGACCTTCCGAAGAGACGCCCGTTTCCGGCCGCGTCGAGTTCCGCGCGTCCCTCCCCGGCAAGTACGCCCGCAAGCCGCCGCTTTTCACCTGGCTCGTCGACGGCAAGGCCGCCGGAACGGGCCGCGCGTTCCTGTGGGACACGACGCGCTGGGAGGACGGCCCCCACGCCGTCCGCGCCGTCGTCCGCGAAACGCGCGACGGCATCCGCCACCAGGGGTTCTACGAAGTGTCCTTCTACGTCGAAAACGGAGGCGTCCGGTGAAAACGCGGGCGGTCGCGGCCGTTTCGCTGGCCGCCGGCGCCGCGCTCGCCGCCGGCGCGTTCGCGCTCGCCGCCGCG
>JAFPUX010000110.1 GCA_017413145.1 Kiritimatiellia bacterium
CGCGTTTCCGTCGGAGACGGCGGCGGCTCTGGCGGCGTCGAGCGTCCCGCGGTAGCACGCGACCGCGTGACGGTCCGCTTCGGGGAAGAGCGCGGGATCCGCCCCGAGCAGCGCGCGGTAATACCAGTCCGTCGCGGATTCGCGGTTGGTCGGCGAACCGATCTGCAGGACGAGGGCGTCGATGCGGATTTCGGGATGGACGGCGTCGAGGCCGTGGGCGTCCACGGCGGGGCTCGGCGTGGCGGGCGCGTTCTCGAGGACGACGGGGGCGCCCTGAAGGACGGTGACGGGCAGTGCGTCGATGATCATTCGGATCAAATTCAGGTTCTCGCGCGTGTTGCGGACGACGAGCCCGTCGTCGCCCGAGCGCTCCATCGCCGATCCCGGAGGCCAGGAAACGCCGAGCTCTCCGAAAAAGTTCTTCAACTCGCCGCATGCCTCTTCCAGCGCATCGAGGACGCCGGGCGGGATCGTGAAGCGCCACCGCTCGAACGTCTCGCCCCGCATATCGTCCTCGGCCCGCGCGAGCGTCGCGGCCGGCGCGTTCGTGGCGGGGCCCGCCGCAAGCGCGACAAGCGCGGCGAGCGCGAGGAGCGACAGGGCGAGCAGCGGCAGCGTGTTCTTCATGGGGAGGTTCGAGGTGAGAGGTAACGAGGTGAGAGGTTAAAGGTCAGAGGGCAATCGTGAAAGGAACCGAAGAGACGGTTTTTCTTCGTTGCGGGAGGATTCTAGCACCATTCCCCGGTTCGACAAAGCCCGCCCGTCATTTCGAAACACTCTGTCCGCGGGCACGAATGCGTTCTGCCGGCCGAGCCGCGCTACGCGCGGCGAGGAGCGTAGGCAGGCGCATTCGCGCTAAGAGTTGCGGCCTTTGCGTTCTCGTTCATCTGGGCCGCTGCGACGGGAGACCTTTGAGGATCGCCTCGATGCGGTCGAGGTTCTCGACGGTGTTGGCGACGTGCAGGATGCCCGGGGCGGGGAGCGTCAGCGAGGAGCCTTCCGGCCAGGCGACGCCCCTGCCCGCGAACCACGCCTTGAGCTTGGCTGCCTCGTCGTCCTTCGCGCGTCCGGCGGGCGGGTTGGCGCGGCGGATCGGATACTGGCGGTGGATGATCGTCCCGCCCGGCGCGGGGGACTGCGTTCGCGCGGACGGCGCCTGCGCAGGCCGGGTGGCGGCGGGCGGCCACGCGGCGGCATCCTCCTTCGGAAGCCCGAAGACGATCTGCGCGGATTCGATGCGGTGCTCGAGCCCGGTCATGTCGGCAAGCATCGAGAGGAGCGGGAGCACGCCGATGCTGCTGGCGCGCATGGTGACGGTCGGAAGTTCGTTCGTGACGGCGGCGTCGAGCCGGATGCGGATTCGGGGCGAGCCGGCGGGCGCGGCCTTGTTCGCCTTCGCCTCGACGTCGGCGAGGGCGTTCGTGAGCGCCGCCTTCTCGTAGGCGACGGCGGGGATCGTGATACTGTTCTCCAAGCGGGCGAGGGCCAGGTCGGCGGCGCTCCGCGTGGCGGGGTTCTGGGCGAAGCAGGGCACGGCGGCGGCGACCGTTGCCGCCAGGACGAAGGGCATGTATTTCATGGCGAGTTTGTTTGGCTGGTTGTTGGGTTGGTGTTCGAAGATTCTGCCGCAGGGAGACCGGCTCCGGCCTCCAAAAGCACGCGGTCGGCAAAGGCGAGGGCTGCCTCGGAGGCGAAGCCGGGCGACGGGACGGGGAACGGGCGGACGTCGACGAGCGGCGCGCCGGCGAAGGCGGGGAAGGATTCGGCAAGGGCGGCGACCTTCTCGCGGGCGAGGGCGCGGATCGCGTCCGCGTCGGCGCGTTCGGGGAGCGGGACGAGCAGCACGCCGCCGCGGTCGCGGAAGGCGCCGTACGCGAGCGTGCCGAGCGCCGGGGCGGCGTCGCGGGCGCGCCAGCCGTTGCGCTCCGCGAGGCGGCCGAGCGGAC
>JAFPUX010000111.1 GCA_017413145.1 Kiritimatiellia bacterium
AACGCCTTCCGCGACCGCGCGCAGAAGGGCGAGGAGCTGAGGCTCAAGGTCCGCGCCCAGGAGACGCGCGACGCGCAGCTGAGGCTGGCCCGCGAGAAGTTCGAGGCGGCGGAGCGCCGCGAGAACGCCGCGAAGGCGGCGATAACGGACACGAGGCTCACGGACGCCGAGCGCGCCGCGAAACTCAGGGAGATCTACGGAATCTGAAATGGCCTTCACGCCGGTCAATCTGCTAAAGGGCTTCCAGAGGCGGGTCTACGACGACCCGTCGCGCTTCATCGCGTGGGTGGCCGGGCGGCAGATCGGCAAGTCCTTCACCGGGGCGATGCGGGCCGTGAAGCTCTGCGACACGACGCCGAAGCGCGACTTCCTCGTGGCCTCGCCGTCGGAGCGCCAGTCGCTGGAGGCCGTCGAGAAGTGCCGCCAGCACATAGAGGCCTTCAACACCTGCAAGATCGCCGAGGAGATCGTCGAGCGCGACGCGCCGGGCGCGCTGATGAAGTCGTCGACCATCGTCTTCGCCAACGGCAGCCGCATCATCGCCGTCCCCGGCAAGCCGGACACGGTGCGCGGCTTCTCGGCCGACATCTGGATGGACGAGTTCGCCTTCTTCGAGGACCCGGCGGCGACCTGGAAGGCGATACTGCCCTCGATCTCGAACCCGCTGAAGGGCCTCAAGACGGCCTTCCTGACCTCGACGCCCAACGGGAAGGCCGGGCGCGGGAAGCGCTTCTACGACATCGTGACGGACAAGGGCGCCCTGGACCCGGCGCAGATGCCGCCGCGGTACATGGCCGGCGCGTGGAGCATCCACCGCACCCCGATCACGCTGGCGGCGCCGGAGCTGGGGACGGACCTCGACGCGCTGCGCGAGGCGGTGGACGACGACGAGACCTGGAAGCAGGAGTTCCTCGCCCTCTTCATCGACGGGTCCTCGGTGCTGCTGCCGTACGACGTGATGGCGAAGTGCGAGAGCATGGAGGCGGGCCTTTCGGTCACGCCGGAGGAGATGGCCCTGCCCGGGCGCGGCCCCTGGTACGCCGGCATAGACTTCGGCCGCACGTCGGACCCGTCGGTCCTCTGGCTCTTCGAGAAGGTGGGCGACGTGCTCTGGACGCGCGCGGTCAAGGTGCTGAAGAACGAGAACACGGTCGACCAGTTCGAGATGTGGAAGCCGTACATCGCGGAGTGCGCCAGGGTCTGCGTGGACTACACGGGCCCGGGCGTGGGCTTCGGCGACATGCTCGACAAGGCGTTCCACTGCCGCAAGTCCACCGGGACGGGGGACGGCGGCGAGAAGGTGGAGCTCTGCGTCTTCACGCAGCCGTTCAAGGCCGAGATCTTCCCGAAGCTCCGCACGGCCTTCGACGGCATGCGGCTCCGGGTGCCGTTCGACGTGGACTGCCGCGAGGACCTCCACGAGATGCAGCAGGCGGTCTCGAACGGAACCTACAGCTACACCGCGCCGCGCACGGCCCAGGGCCACAGCGACCGCTGCACCGCGCTCGCCCTGGCCGTCAGGGCGGCGTCGGGCGCGACGGCCTGGACCTTTACGCCGGTGGCCGTCGCCCCGGGCATATACGAGGCGGAGGTCCCCGCCGGATCAAGAATGCTCGGCATGCGCGACGAGTCGAACACCAGGAGGCTTGACTGATGGCGTTCTCCCTCAAATCCCTTTTCCGCGGGCGCGGCGAGGCGCCGCCCGCCCTCCGCTTCAACGGCTGGACGCTCGGCGGCCACGGCGCGGACGTGTTCGAGAAGTCCGCCGAGGCGCTCGAACTGGAGCGGATGAACCCGCTCCGGGGCATTGACGAATGGCGCCTCGGGCAGATCTTCGACGACGCGAGGGACGGCGTTTACGCGGACCTCGCCTGGCTCTACAACGAGATCGAGGGCGTCGAACCGGCCCTCATGGCCTGCTGCGAGACGCGCGAGAGCGCGGCGGGCGAGCTGGGCTGGATCGTGCGCACCGCCGACCCGGACAGGACGCGGGGCTTCGACAAGGGCCTCGCCGACGAGCAGCGCGCGGCGCTCCTGGCGGAGTTCGGCGCGGTCGGGGACGACCTCCCGGAACTCGCGGGCCACATGACGACGGCCTTCTTCCGCGGCGCGGCCCACGCGCTGCCGCTCTGGAACCCCGACGGGACGCTCGCGGGATTCAAGCCGCTCGACCTCTGGAACTTCGCCTTCGACCGGGGCAACGGGATCTGGTACTGGAACGCGGACGCCTCGCGCGACGAGGGGACCTTCCAGCCGGTGCCGCCGGGGGAGACGGTCTCTCTCGCGGTGTCGTCGTCCCGCCACGTGGACCACGCGGCGCTCCCGATCTTCATCCGGGCCGCGCTGGGGGCGAAGCGCTACGGGGTGTGGCTGGACCGCTTCGGCATCCCGCCCGTCGGCGTGATCATGCCGCCGAACGCGGAGAGGGGCGAGCAGGGCGCGTACATGGACCTGGCGCGGAAGTTCGCGCGGGGCGGGTCGGGCGTCCTGCCGAACGGCTCGCAGGTGACGTACGGAACGGAGGCGCGGTCGGTGTGCCCGTTCCCGGAGTTCATCCGCTTCCAGCAGCAGCAGATCTACGCGATCGGCATGGGCCGCGTCCATAGCGGCGAGAACCAGGGCGACAACCTGGGCGGCAACGCGGCGGGCGTGGTGGACACGGCGCTGCGCCGGATCGTGCGGCGCGACGCGCGGCGCATCGCCCGCGCCGTGAACGACTGCGTGACGCGCAAGGTCCTCGCCCGCCTCTTCCCCGGCCGCCCCATGCTGGCGCAGTTCGCCTGGGACACGGAGGCGAAGCGCACGGGCCGCGAGGCGCTGGAGGACGCGGGCCTCGCCCGGAACGCGGGCCTCGCCATCGACCGCGGCCAGCTGGAGGAGATGACGGGCTACACGCTCTCGGACGCCCCGCAGCCGGCGAATCCGGGCGGCTTCGGCGGATTCGGCCCGTCGCTCAACTCGC
>JAFPUX010000112.1 GCA_017413145.1 Kiritimatiellia bacterium
ACCTTGCGGGAACCGCCCTCGAGGACGAAGCCCGCCGCGACGGCGTCCGCGTGGTCGAGGTAGAGGAGGCGCTCGGCGTTGTCGTTGGCGAAGACCACGTCCTCGGGGTTCCCCGTCAGGCCGCGCAGGGTGACGCCTTTGGCGATGGTGATCGGCGCCGAGATGGCGTAGGCGCCGTTGGAGACGACGATGGTGACGCCGCCGCAGGCGGCGTCGACCGCGTCCTGCACGTTCGTGGCCGCGTTCCGCCACGTGTCGTACGGGAAGGCCGGCGCCCCGCTCCCCGGCGCGACGTGCATCGTCCGCGGGAAGAGGTGGAGGTAGTCCTCGCGGACGCACCCGCCGCGGGCGCCCGTCGTCTCGTTGACGGCCGACATCGAGACCGTGACGGTTCCCACCTCGGTGTAGGTCCGGGAGACGGTGGCGTCCGTCGTCACGAGGTCGGTCCCGCCGTCGCCGTCGAAGTCCCAGGAATAGCGGATGACGTCGCCCCCGCCGGCGCCGGTGCAGGCGGCCGTGAAGGTGACGGTGCATGGCAGGGTGAGGGTCGTGGCCTCGGTGCTGAAGGAGGCGGTGAAGGCGTCGGGGTCGAGCTCGAAGCAGCCGATGTCGACGGCGTCGCCCATGACGCGGGCGCGGCCGTCGAGGTCGGCGGTCCCGACGGCGAGGCCGGACGAGACGCCCGCGTCGACGAGCGGGGAGTTCGCCGCGGGGCGGTAGTCGTGGCGGTCCCAGTCCGCGAAGAGGACGCTGACGGGGGCGTTCGTGCAGCTGGCGTTGATCGGCGCGTCGTCGTCGGTGGCGCAGTGGTCGAACCGGTTCTGGGTGTTCGCGTGCCGGTAGATGTTGCCATAGGTGGCGCCGAGCTTCGTGGAGGCGTTGCCGGCGACGACGCAGTTCGTCGCCGAACAATATGCGGCGTTGTCGCGGTTGAGCCAGACGCCGCCGACTGAGGGGCCGGAGTTGTTGACGACCGTGCAGTTCAGCAGCCGGCCCCTCTCGACGCTGACGCCCGAGGCGGCCATGTAGTTGGGGTTGCCCGTGTCGACGTTGTCCGCGACGAGGGTGTTTTCAACCCGTCCGCCTGCGTCCACCCGTATGCCCGGGACGAAGTAGCTGCTGGGCGTGCCGGTGGCCGCATAGGCGTTGTTGGTGACGGCGCAGTGCGTGACGAGGCCGTAGGCGGAGCCGACGTAAACCGCGCTGGCGGCGCCGCCGGAGCCGGACGCGGTGCAGCCGCGGACCACGCAGTTGGAGACGGTGCCGCCGGCGGCGGCGATGTAGGCGCCCTGGCCCCAGACCTTGCGGGAACCGCCCTCGAGGACGAAGCCCGCCGCGACGGCGTCCGCGTGGTTGAGGACGAGGAGGCGCTCGGCGTTGTCGTTGGCGAAGACCACGTCCTCGGGGTTCCCCGTCAGGCCGCGCAGGGTGACGCCCTTGTCGATGGTGATCGGCGCCGAGATGGCGTAGGCGCCGTTGGAGACGACGATGGTGACGCCGTCGCCGGCGGCGTCGACCGCGTCCTGCACGTTCGTGGCCGCGTTCCGCCACGTGTCGTACGGGTAGGCCGGCGCCTCGCTCGTCGGCGCGACATGCATCGCCGCGGTATCGCCGCGGACAAGATCCGCCGCGCAGAGCGAGGCGGCCACGAACGCAATGCGGAATGCAGAATGCGGAATGCGGAATGTGGTCCTCGCGCGTGAGGCGAGGGAAAGGGAAGTCGAGTTGCGGAATGTCTTTTTCATTTTGTCTCCTCTCCATTAGGGCAGGACGTCCTCAAGCACGAGGCGGGTCGTCGAAGTGTGCATCGGGCCCGCCGACGCCTCGAACTTCTTCATGTGGGGCGTTTCAAGGTGCGCCTGGAGTTCCCGGGCGGAAAGCCACTTCCCGAGCATCCAGAGGGTGCGGTCGCCGAAGCGCCGCTGGACCTTCTTGTCCAAGTCCGTCCC
>JAFPUX010000016.1 GCA_017413145.1 Kiritimatiellia bacterium
CGACACGCCGACCGCCTACCGCCGCGCGGACGAAAAAGGCGCGACGCTCCTCGCGGCGCGCACTTCGCGCGACCCCGCGCGCGGGCTCGTCGTCGAGCGAACGGACGGCGGCGCGCCGCCCGCCTCGCCCGCCGAGCCGATCCTCGGCACGGACGTGACGTGGCTCGACGTCGGCATCGACTTCGTGAACTGGCGCAATCCCGCGCTCGCCGGAGAGGACCGCCTCAAGGGCCGCGTCTGCGACCTGCTCGACGTCGAGCCGGCCGCGCCGACCCCCGGCTGCGCGAAGGCCCGCCTCTGGGTCGACCGCGCGCAGAAGGTCGTCATGCAGGCCGCGCAGGTCGACGAAAACGGCCGCGAGGTCCGCAAGCTCTGGGTCCGCGCCGTCCAGAAGGTGGACGACCACTGGATCTTCAAGGACCTCGAAGTCGAGACGGCCGGTACGGGCCACCGCACGCGCCTGCACTTCGACAACGTCTCCTTCCCCGACTCGGCGTTGTCCCCGGCCCGCTGAACCCGCGAGGGGTCACATGATCAACATGCAGTCGCCGTAGCTGTAGAAGCGGTAGCGTTCGCGGATCGCCTCTTCGTAGGCGGCCAGCACGCGTTCGCGACCGGCGAGCGCCGACACCATCATGAGCAGCGTCGACTGCGGCAGGTGGAAGTTCGTGAGCATCGCGTCCACGGCGAGGAATTCGTACGGCGGGTGGATGAAGATCGACGAACGGGCCTTCTCGGCGACGACCGCGCCGCCGTGCGCCCGCGCGCTCGTTTCGAGCGTCCGCACGCTCGTGCTGCCGACGCCGAAGACGCGCCCGCCGCGGGCGCGGCACGCCGCGACGGCCGCCGCGGTGCGCTCCGGGATTTCGTAGCGCTCGGAGTCCATCACGTGCTCCTCGACCGTCTCCGCCTTGACGGGGCGGAACGTGCCGGGGCCGACGTGCAGCGTCACGAACGCGCGCGCCACGCCCTTCGCGTCGATCTTCGCGAGCAGTTCTTCCGAGAAGTGCAGGCCGGCGGTCGGCGCCGCGACGGCGCCCGTCTCGCGCGCGTAGACCGTCTGGTAGCGTTCGCGGTCGAGCCCGACGCGCGGATCGCCGGGGCCGCGGCGGATGTAGGGCGGAACGGGCGGCACGCCCGTCCGGTCGAGGATTCCGAAAAAGTCGCCGTCGTAGTCGAGCGCCAGGTCGACGTGCCCGTCGCGCGCGCTCTTCTCGAGCACCGTCGCGCGGATTTCGCCGTCCGCGAGGAGCATCGCGCGGCCGGGCTTCATCGGGCGCGACGACCGGCAGAGCGCGGTCCACGCGCCGGGGCGCAGCCCGCTCGGCTCGACGAACAGCACCTCGACGCGCCCGGGCGTGTCCTCCCAGCGCCCGAACGCGCGTGCCGCGAAGACGCGCGTGTCGTTGAACACCATGAGGTCCTTCGGATCGAGGTAGTCCACGATGTCGCCCACGTGCCGGTGTTCGACCGCGCCCGTGTCGCGGTGCAGCACCATCATGCGCGACGTTCCGCGCTCTTTCGGCGGAACCTGCGCGATCAGCTCCGGCGGGAGCGCGTAGTCGAAATCGGACGTCTTCATGCGGCCGCGGAGTCTACCACACCCCGCGCCGCGCGCGCAACGCGCAATCCCCGGAAAGCTTGCGCACGGGACGCCCGCTTTGCTAGAATCGCGCCCCGTGAGCGCGAAACGGACAACCGAACACCTGTTCTCCTTCTACACGCCGGGCACCGTTCTCCGGTCGCTGGCGGGGAACGCCGCGCTCGCGGTCCGGAAACCGAAACTCTTCGCCGGCCTGCTGCTGGCCGGGCTCCGGAGCAAAAAGGGTTTTGTGCGGCTGTTGCGGCTTCCGATCGACCTCGACACAATCCGCCGGTCGCCGCTTTTCGACCGGGACTGGTACGTCCGCAACCACCCGGAACTGGCACGCTCCCGCCTGGCGCCCGAACTGCACTACCTGCTTCACGAGGTCCCCGACGGACGCTGGGCCTCCGCCGCCTTTTCGGGCGACGCCTACCTGGAGCTCAACCCCGAGGTCCGGACGTCCGGCGTGAACCCGCTCGTCCACTACGAGCAGTACGGCCGCTTCATCGGATGTCCGGCCTCGGTCCTCGACGCGGCCCCCGCCGATCCCGTCTTTCCCGCGGAAGCGCGGAATCTGGACGTCCTCCTCGGCGAAGCGCCGCGTACGGCGCGCCGGACGGCGGTCTACGCGACGTTTTCGGCGGACGGCCGGATCGCGGAAAAGGACCTGATCTACCTGCGCGGCCTGCGCGAAGTCTGCGACAACGTCGTCTTCGCCGCCAACTCGCCGCTGCTCCCCGGCGAGGAAGACAAGTTGCGCGGTCTCGCTTCCGCCGCCGTCTGCCGCTTCCACGGCGGCTACGACTTCGGGTCGTACCGGCTCGGTCTCCGCACGGCGCGCGAACGCGGCTGGCTCGCGCCGGACGCGTGCCGCGAACTCGTCTTCGCCAACAGTTCCTGCTACGCGCCGGTCCGTCCGTTCGCGCACATGTTCCGCGCGATGGACCGCCGGCGCCGCGCGGATTTCTGGGGCCTCACCTTCAACACGCAACGGTCCGGGAAACCGCACCTGCAGTCCTTCTTCCTCGTCTTCCGCCGCCCGGTGCTCGACGGCGGCGCGCTGGAGGCCTTTTTCTCGGAACGGCCCGAACGCGCCACGAGACGCGAAGCGATCGATCTTTTCGAAATCCAGCTCACCGGGTTCCTGCGCGGGCACGGATTCGTCCCGGACGCGTTCGTGCGCCCCCTCTTCCCGCGCCTGCACGAGTTCAACCCCACGACGCGCCCGCTCGACCTGATCCGGCGACACAAGTCGCCGCTCGTGAAAGTCAAGGTCTTCTCCGGCGAATCCCGCCAGCCTCCGGCGCGCGTCCTGCGTCTCGTTGCGCGGCTCGCCCCGGAACTGGCCGCGGTCATCCGGCTCGGCGAGCCGCCGCGGCCGCGGGCGCTCTCCCGCGAAGACGCCGTCCGGGCGCGCGACGTCCTCGCAGCGCGGATCGGCGAGAAGGTCCGCGCGGGACGACCCGCCCGCGTCCTCTTCCCCGTGTCCTCGTCCGCCATGTTCCCCGCCCGCCCGCTGTTCGAGGCGATGCGCAACGACCCGGCGTTCGACGCACGCATTTCGGTCATTCCCGACCTGCGCTGGCCGGACCGCCCGCCGGAAACGGCCATGGAAGCGTGCGAACGCGAGCTCGGCACCGCGTTTCCCGGTGCGCTCCTTTCGCCGCTGCGCCGCGGCGCGGACGGCCTCTGGCCCGACGTGCTCCCGGGTTTCGATTTCGCCGTCTTCCCCTCCCCCTACGAATTCTCGGATTTCCGCTACAATCCATCTCGCGCGGACGCGGCGGGCGTCCTCGGGCTCCACGTCAACTACGGATTCTACCGTTCGGTCTACGACCGGTCCATCCTCGCGCTCGAAAGCTACGCGCGGTTCTGGAAGGTCTTCCTCGAATGCGACGCGACGGCGGCGGAGTTCCGCGCCCACGCCGCCGCCGGCGGCGCGAACGGGGAAGTTGTCGGATACGTCAAGATGGACGCGCTCGCCGCCGCCGCGCCGTGGCCACGCAACGCAAACCGCAAGCGCGTCCTGGTCGCCCCGCACCACTCCGTCGACGGCGGCGCGAACGACACGCTCGCGCTCTCCAACTTCCAGCGCTACGCGGACTATTTCCTGGCGATGCCGGAGAAGCACCCGGAACTCGACTTCGTCTTCCGCCCCCATCCGTTCCTGTTCACGGTGCTTTCGCATCCGTCGAAGTGGGGGACGAAGAAGGTCGCGGACTGGATCGCCCGCATGAAGGCGCATCCGAACGTCCGCTGGAGCGACGAAGGGGACTATTTCCCCGCGTTCGCTTCGTGCGACGCCTGCGTGCAGGACTGCGGCTCGTACCTCGTCGAATGGGTTTACACCGGAAAACCCTGCTGTTACATGCTCAAGGATCCGGCCGACATCGACGCGAAGTTCGCGCCGCTCGGGAAGGACGGCCTCTCGCACTGCTACCTCGCCTATGACGATGCCGCGATCGAATCGTTTCTCCGCGACGTCGTCGAGGGCGGGAACGACCCGAAGGCCGCCGCCCGCGAGGCGTTCCGAAAGACCGTCATGGTCAATTACCCGCACGCCGCCGCCGCCGCGCTGGCGTCGATCAAGCGCGCGTTGGGCATGGCGTGACGCCTTGCATCCCGCTTGCAGCCGCTCGCGCGTCCGTGCTAGAATCCGTCGACATGAATGACATCCCGCCCGACTTCGTCCTCTCCGTCGTCGTTCCCGTCTACAACGAGGAGCGCACGCTCGCCAAGCTCGTCGACGCCGTCCGCGCCGTTCCGATCCGCAAGCAAATCATCCTCGTGGACGACTGCTCAAAGGACGGGTCCCGCGCCGTGATGGACAGCCTGTCCGACGACGAACGCAACACGGTCGTGAAGCTCCACCACGACGTCAACAAGGGCAAGGGCGCCGCGCTCCGTACGGGCTTCGCCGCCGCGACGGGCGATGCCGTCATCGTCCAGGACGCGGATCTCGAATACGACCCGGAGGAGTACCCCCAGCTGCTCGCGCCGATCCTCGACGGCAAGGCGGACGTCGTCTTCGGCTCGCGCTTCATGGGCGGCGCGCCGCACCGCGTGCTCTACTACTGGCACAGCGTCGGCAACAAGTTCCTCACCACGCTCTCCAACTGGTTCACGAACTTGAACCTGACGGACATGGAGACCTGCTACAAGGTCTTCCGCACGCCCGTGATCAAGGAGATCCTCCCGTCGCTCCAGCAGGACCGCTTCGGCTTCGAGCCCGAAATCACCTCGCGCGTCGCCCGCGCCGGGCTTCGCATCTACGAGGTCGGCATCTCCTACAACGGCCGCACCTACAAGGAAGGCAAGCACATCGGCTGGAAGGACGGCTTCCGCGCCATCTGGTGCATCCTGAAATATCGCTGACCACACTCATCCCCTCCGCCGCCGACATGAAAGACCTCCCCGCGAATCGATTTGCAAAGTGGAAGACGACTGGCGCGATTCTCGCGCTCTGCGCTTCCGCGGTCGTCGTCCTGCGCTGGCTCTGGTCCGGCGTCTTTCTTTCGGAAATCCAGTCCGACACCGTGGAGACGCTCTTCTGGGCGGAAGCGGCCCGGGAATCGGGAAGCCTGTTCGGTCACACGTTCCACTATTCGTATTTCATCCCGTTCGGCGGAAATCTGCTCATCCGACCATTCCTTTCCGTGTTCGGAATGAAGCTGGCCGCCCTTCGGGCGGGCATGTCGCTCTTCGTCCTCGTTTTCGGCTTCGCGTGCTACCGGCTGTTTCGTTCGTTCCGCTGGAGTCGCGCGGAGGGGCTTTTCGCCACGACCCTTCTTCTCGCCGCGGCGTCGGCGTCCCTCAAGATGAGGGAAATCTACTTCGGCCATGTCATCTATTACAGTCTGGGAACGGTCTTCCTGTTCCTCGGTTGCGCGCTGGCGCCCGATTTCGCGGAGGGGAACGGCGGATCGCGTCGCGCACGGATGCTCCGCGGCGCGCTTTTCGCGCTCGTCCTGGGCTGGGCCGCCTCCTGCGGAAAGCCGCTTCTGCTCTACGCCGTCGTTCCCGTTCTCGGGGCCTGGGCCATCGTCCGGTTGGGCGAGCCGAAGCCTCTGGCTCCGCTGCGCGATGGATTTCGACTTCTCCCCGGCGCCTTTGGCGCCGCGATCGGTCTGTTCGTCTTTCTGGCGATTTCGCGAAACGCGCACGTGTCATCATACAGCCAACACTTCGAAACGTTCGCCCCCCTCGCTTCCTGGTTCCGAAATATTCAAATCCTTCCCCAGGAATGGATTTCGCTTCTCGATCCGCTGCCA
>JAFPUX010000113.1 GCA_017413145.1 Kiritimatiellia bacterium
CGGCTTCCCGCGCTAAGAGCGGACAAGCTGAAATAAGGCGCTGCCTCAATTCAGTCGTTTTGACTGTTTTGAGGCAGCGCTTTTCTTTTGCTATTGCAGCGTCATCGACAGCTCTGTTTCATCCCCGTCCGACGCGCCGGTCTCCCTCGTCGTCCGCTAGTCCGATGCCAGCTAACCCCTTCACGCTCCTTTCCTCGACGCCGACCGAAAACGGCTTCTCCGCGCGCCGGGGCGTCCTGCGCACCGCGCACGGCGAGGTGCAGACCCCGGTCTTCATGCCGGTCGGGACGCAGGCCACCGTGAAGACGCTCGAGCCGCGCGACCTGCGCGAGCTGGAGGTCCAGATCCTGCTCGGCAACACCTACCACCTGCTGCTGCGCCCCGGCGACGAGATCATGTCGCTCGCGGGTGGCCTCCACGCGTTCATGGGCTGGGACGGGCCGATCCTCACCGACAGCGGCGGCTTCCAGGTCTTCTCGCTCGGAAAACTGCGGAAGATCACGCCGGCGGGCGTGGCGTTCAACTCGCACATCGACGGCCGCCGCTTCCTGCTCGGCCCGAAGGAGTCGATGGAGACGCAGCGGATCCTCGGATCGGACGTGGCGATGTGCTTCGACGAGTGCATCCCCTACCCCGCCACGCGCGACTACGCGGAGAAGTCCGTCCGCACCACGATCGAATGGGCCGCGCGCTGCAAGGACGAGCCGCACGCGCCCGGGCAGCTCGTCTTCGGCATCGTGCAGGGCGCCGCGTTCCCCGACCTGCGCGCGCTGTGCGCCCGCGAGCTCGCCGCGATCGGCTTCGACGGCTACGCCGTGGGCGGCGTGAGCGTGGGCGAACCGGAGCCGGAACTGCTGCGCGGCATCGAGGAGAGCACGCCGCACCTGCCGGAGGACCGCGCCCGCTACCTCATGGGCGTGGGCGACCCGGTCCAGCTCGTGGAGGGCGTCGCGCGCGGGATCGACATGTTCGACTGCGTGATGCCGACGCGCCACGCGCGCAACGGCTCGGCCTTCACGCGGCACGGCCCGGTCCCGGTCAAGGCGGGTCGCTTCGCGCGCGACCTCTCGCCGGTCGAGGAGGGTTGCGGCTGCTACTGCTGCCGCCACTTCACGAAGGCCTACGTACGCCACCTCCTGCACTGCGGCGAGATCCTCGGCGAACGCCTCCTCACGATCCACAACGTGCACTTCTTCATGCGGTTCATGGCGGAGATGCGCGCCTCGCTCGACGCCGGGACCTTCCCGGCGTTCCGCGCCCGCGCCTGGCGCGACCTGCGCGCGAGCGATTTCGATTTCGGTTGATTTCCGCGGCGGTCTGTGGCAGACTTCCGCCCCCTTCCGAACAACAAGGGCCCCGGCAAAACCCGTTTCCAACCCATGATCGCCCTGCTCGAAAACGCCCAGACCCGGCACAAGGGGTCGCTCAACTTCGTCGACGACCGCGGCAAGGTCGTCGGCTTCAACCCGGCGCCCGACGGCGCCCGCCTCAAGTACCAGCTCCGCGCGCCGTCCGGCCGCACGGTCCTCACCGAGGCCGACATGCCCATCACGCACTACCTGCGCGGGCTGGCGTGCCACTTCGGCGACGGCATCAGCTTCACGACGGACGACGAGGGCGAACGCAAGGCGATGATCGTCCCGCTCGTGTCCGACGCGCCGCTCGCCGGCGGCTCGACCCAGGAGACGCAGCTGCTGATCGAAGGCGCCGGCGGCGAATACTACTGCGACGACATCGGCCTCACCTCGGCCGACATCGCCCGCCTCTTCGCCGACCGCGCCGCCGTGGGCGCGCGCAAGATCACGGTCGACCGCCGCCTCCACCTGCTCGAAGAGCGCGTCGCCGCGCTCGAGGCGAAGCTGGCCGCGCTGGCGTCCGCCGCGCGCTGACCGCCTCCGCCGCGCGGGGAAGAAAAGGAACCCCGGCGGCTCCGCGGATGGGGCCGCCGGGATTCCGGAGGGTTTCGCGCGGTCCGCGCGCCGCCGCCTATTCGGCGGGGACGGCGCTCTCGGCCTTGTCCGCGACCTCGCGGCCGCGCAGGCGGGCGCCCTTGCCCTTGAGGTCGCGCAGGAAGTAGAGCTTCGCGCGGCGGACCGGCGCGTGGCTCTCGATCACGATGCGGCTGATCGACGGCGAGTGGACCGGGAAGACCTTCTCGACGCCCACGCCGTACGCGACGTGGCGCACCGTGAACGTCTCCGCGGCGCCCGCGCCCTTGCGGGCGATGACGGTGCCGTTGAACGCCTGGTCGCGGAACTTGTCGCCTTCCTTGATCTTGACGTAGACGCGGACTTCGTCCCCGATCTTGAACGCGGGGATCGCTTTCTTGAGGCCTTCGGCCGTGATGGTGTCGAGAACGTTGCTCATGGTTCTTTCTCCTGTTTCGGTAGAGTGTTCGTTGTTTCGGGTGGGTCGGTCCGCGTTGTGCGAGAAGGGGCGGAGCCGGTTTCGGAAGCTGTATGGGCCTTGCGGCGTTTGCGTCTGGGAGGTGTCGGGGGTCTGGGGAGTCCGGCCTTGGCGGCCAGGTCGGGGCGGCGTTCCAGCGTGAGTCGTTCGGCCTGTTCGCGCCGCCAGGCGGCGACCGCGGCGTGGTTGCCGCCCAGGAGGATTTCGGGAACGCGGAGTCCGCGGTATTCGACGGGGTGCGTGTACTGCGGGAAGTCGAGCAGGCCGGTCTCGAAGCTTTCGTCCTCCGTCGCGCCGTCCCCGCCGAGGACCCCGGGCAGGAGCCGGACCGTCGCGTCGACCACCACCGCCGCCGGGAGCGCGCCGTTCGTGAGGACGTAGTCGCCGATCGAAATCTCCTCCGGCTGCAGGATCTGCCGGACCCGGTCGTCGATCCCCTCGTAGTGGCCGCACAGGAAAACGAGGTGTCTTTCCCGCGCGAGCCGGTGCGCGTCCGCCTGGGTGAAGGGCTTGCCGGACGGCGTCATCAGGAGGACTTTGGTTCCTTCCTCCCGGACGGACTCCACGGCGCGGACCAAGGGGTCGGGCAGCATCACCATGCCCGGGCCGCCGCCGTAGGGCCGGTCGTCCGTCTTGTGCCACTTGTCCTCCGTGAAGTCCCTCGGGTTGACGATGCGGAAGCGCACCGCGCCCATTCTGGACGCGCGGCCGATCATGCTCTCTTCGAGGTAGCCCCGGACCATGCCGGGAAACTCGGTCACGATGTCGACCGCGAGGGGTTCGGGGGAGCCGGCCATGTCGGACGACCTCCGGCGCGCCCCCGCTTCGGCGGCGGGGGCGCCTCGGGCTAGCCGGCGGAAGCCGCGGCCTTGGCGGCCTTGGCGAGCTTCGCCTTCTTGCCCTTCGAGATCTTCTGGTGGGTGTGCTCCGGCTGGCCCGCGGCCGCGCGCTTCTCGCGCTTGAGCAGGCTCTGGACGGTCGGGCTCACGATCGCGCCGACGCTCTTCCAGTAGTCGATGCGGTCGAGCTTGAGCTCGAAGTTCTTGCCGGTCTTGTCGGGGTCGTACCAACCGAGGTTCTCGATGAACCGGCCGTCCCGCGGAAAGCGGGTGTCGGCCGCGACCACGCGGAACGACAGGTCGCGGTTGGCGCCCGTGCGGGTGAGTCTGACTTTGACGGACATGTCTTGCCTTGTTGTTGTTCTTGTGTTGTTCGCGAAAAAGGCGCGCGCGCCCCGCGCTTGGGGTGCGTGGGCGCGGGATTATGGCACAAACGCCGGCCGAAATCCAGCGAAATTTTCGCGCGGTTGCATTTCGGCCGGACCGGTGGTATCCTCGCGCGCCATGTTGGGCGAAATCAAGACCACCGCGCTGCCGAACGGCTGCCGCGTCGTCACCTCCGCCATGCCGGGGGTCGACAGTTTTTCCCTGTGCTTCGACGCCGGCGCCGGCGGCCGCTTCGAGCGGCCCGCCGAAGGCGGCTTCAGCCACTTCCTCGAACACATGCTCTTCAAGGGCTCGCGCAAGCGGCCGTCCACGAAGGCGCTCTCCCGCCCCCTCGAACGCGTCGGCGGGCAGTTCAACGCCTACACCGCCGCCGAGCACACCTGCTTCCACGCGGTCGTCCCCGCGGACGCCGCCCCGCTCGCGGCGGACGTCCTGGGCGACATGTTCGCACACCCGCTCTTGGATCCGGACGAGATCGGCCGCGAGCGCCTCGTGGTGCTCGAAGAGATCAAGATGTACCACGACGACCCGGCGTCCCACGCCGCGGACCTGTCGCTCGCCGGCCTCTGGCCCCGCCACCCGCTCGGCCGCCCCATCCTCGGCACGCCCCGCACGCTCGCCCGCGCGGACCACGACGCCCTCGCCGCCTACCACCGCGCCCGCTAC